>JBGASS010000366.1:0-3025 GCA_044229555.1 Holophagaceae bacterium | reverse complement strand
CGCCCCCTTCCCCTTCACCGCAGGCGCGGCCTACCGCGTGCTGGGCCGCATCGCCGGGAAGGGCATGGCGAAGGACGCGGCCCTGGCGCGGCAGGAAGATGGAACCTGGGCCTACGAAGTCGAGGCCAAGGAGGGCGAGGCCTGGGTGGGCGCCCTGCGGGGCCCCGAAGGCTCGATCCTGCCGAGCAAGCTGGACGAGACCCGCCTGGCGGGTTCCGGCCTCCTGGCGGTGGTGAAGGCCGAAGGCGGGAAGATCCGGATCGTCGCCGATCCCCGCGCCTACGCCACTGAAGCCGCGGAGAGCCAGATCATCCCGGAGGACGAGGCCCCCGAGGTGAGGGTGCTCTTCCGGGCCATGGAGGAGGCCCAGCGGCTCACCTCCCCGCTGCTGCTCGCCTTGCGGGAGGCCGCGCGGAAGCCCGGCACGCCCAAGCCGGACCTGGCCCCGACCCTGAAGGCGCTGCGGGAGGCCGCGAAGAAGGCCACCGCCATGACCCGGCCCATCTTCATGGTCAACGAGGCGGCCATCACGGAGCTCGGGGGCCAGCCCATGCCCAAGGACCTCGCCCACGACGTCATCGTCACCATCGGCGCCCTCAGTCCGGTCTGGTCCCTCTATCCCTCCCTGCCCGCCAAGCTGGCGAAGGCGGCGGAGCCGGAGGAGGGCCGGGCCTTCCTGGCGGAGCTCATGGCCAAGAACGGCGACGCCTCCGTGCGCCGGGACGTCCGGATGGACGCCCTCGAGACCGCCCTCGACAAGGGCGATCTGAAGGAGGCCGCCGCCCTCCACGCCGACCTGGTGAAGGAATGGGGCCAGAACCCCCGCTTCGCCAAGGCCCTGCAGGCCCTCGATCCCGAGCAACGGAAGGCCCCGGCCGCCCCGAAGAAGTAGGCGTCCCGCCAAAGGCCGGAGGGGGCCCGCCGGCCTCCTTCGGCGTTGAAAGCCGAGTCCTCCAACGGGACTTGCGGAGCGGCCAGCGCCCTTCCGGCTGATCCGTTCGTCCCGCTTGTGTCAGTCGGGACCTAGGATGGGTGGATGCGTCCCCTCCGGCTCGCCCTCCTGACCAGCCTCGCGGGGATGGGCCTGGCGTGGTCCACCGCCCGCCTGGCCGCCCCCGCGCTCCGCTTCTCCGCCGCCCTGCTCGGCGGGGCCGCGCTGGTCCTGGTCCTGGACGCGCTGCTCCGGCGCAGCCACCGCGGGTTGCCCCTCTACCGGCGCCATCTCGCCGTGGGCCTGCTCGGCCTGGCGGCCGCGGCCCTCGGGGGGGCGCGACCCGGCGGCTACGACCTCCTCGCCCCCGCGGGCGGCGGCTTCGGCGCGGTCCTCGGCCTGACTTTCAGCCTCGCCGGCCGGCTCCGCGGAAGGGACCTCGAAGCCTTCTCCTGGCTCCGGGGCCAGCCCCGGCGGGGGGATCCGTCCCGCCCCCTGATCCTGGTGGCGGACCCGCACTGGCGCGACGCGCTGGTGGGCCTCGAGGAAACCACCGCCGCGCATCCCGAGGCGGACTGGCTCTTCCTGGGGGACGTCTTCGACGTGTGGGTGGGCCTCCCCGGCATGGCCACGGACGGCCACCGGGCCTTCCTGGCCTGGGTGCGCGCCCGGCGGGAGGCGGGCCGCTGGGTGGGGCTGTGGCTGGGCAACCGGGAATACTTCCTCGATGGCCTGGCCGGGGCCTTCGACCTCATGGGGGAGGGGACCGGCGGCGGCCTCGCCGAGGAGGGCCTCGCCTTCGAGCACGGGGATTGGATCAACCCGCGGGACTGGCGCTACCGCCTGTGGAACGCCGTTTCCCGCTCCGGGCCCATGTGGCTCTTCTTCAGCCTAATGCCGGGTTTCCTGGCCCGGCGCCTGGCGGTGGGCCTGGAGCGGCGGCTGCGGACCACCAACCGGGCCTACAAGCTGGCCTTCCCCCGGGAAGCCTTCGAAGCCGCCGCCCGGGCCTCCGGGGGCCGGACCTTCCTCACCGGGCATTTCCACACCCTGGAGCGGGAGGCCAACGGCATCGCCCTGCCCTGGGCCTTCGAAGGGGAGTTCTGGGTCTGGCGCGGCGGCCGGGCCGAGCCCCTGGAGTCCGCCTCAACCTCCACGCCGCAAGCGGCTCCATAGTCTTGTCCTCGATCCCGGGAGCTTCCATGCGTTTCGTCCACCTCGTCCCGGCCGCGCTGCTCCTCTCGGGCTGCGCCACCTACTCCGTCAAGTACGACTTCGATCCCGGCGCGAACTTCCGCGCCTACAAGACCTTCGAGTGGTACGCGACCAGCAGGCGCGCCAAGGGCCAGAGCAACGGCAGCAGCCCCATCATGGACCGGCGGGTCCAGGCGGCGGTGGAGCAGCAGCTCAAGGCCAAGGGCTACGCCGCCGCCACCGCGGAACCGGACTTCCTGGTGACCTACTACCCGGTATTCCGGGACCGGAGGTACCGGACCAGCACCACCGTGGGCCTTGGCGGCGGCTTCCGCTATCACCGTTTCGGCTACGGGGTCGGAACGCGCTTCTCGGAAGTCCACCACTACCGAGAAGGCACCATCGTGGTGGAGATCGTCGACGGAAAGAGCAACCAGCTGATCTGGCAGGGCGCCGCGGTGGGGGCCCTCACGAACCTCGACAACCCCGAGGACGCCCAGGAGCAGGTGGCGAAGGCCGTCGCCGAGATGCTGGAGAAATTCCCGCCCCGGTGAGGGCGCGACTCCCGCAGGGTTTCCGGGTCAGCGCGGCGCGCGGAACACGTAGGTCACGTCGAGCCAGGCGCCGGCCGCCTTGCCGTTCTGCACCGCCGGCGCGTAGGTCGAGCGCCTCGCCGCGGCCATGGCGGCCTCGTCGAAACCCAGCTTCCCCACGCCGTCCACCACCGACATCTGGAGGGGGACGCCGTTCTCGTTCACGTAGACCTGGAGCCGCACCCGCTGCTCCCGCAGGGTGTAGAGGGGATTCCCCAGGGCCTGGGCGGGATAGGAGGCCGGGGCCTGCGCCACGATCCGGACCGGGCGGTTCGCGGGCAGCGGAGCCGGAGCGGGGGCCGGCGGC
>JBGASS010000365.1:0-3229 GCA_044229555.1 Holophagaceae bacterium | reverse complement strand
TTCTTCTGCAGCTCTAGAAGCTTCTTCTCCTCCTTCCATTCCTCGATCCAAAAGCCATCTTCTCGGATTAGGAGCATGTCTGGAGTGTGTTGGATCCGGAATGGCCGCTTAGCACTGGGTGCCTGCCACTTCACATCGAGCTTCACAGGCTGGGCATAGTACTCCAGCACCTTGTCGTCGTGCTCATACATGACGACGGCCGGGTATTCCACTGTCCGGCTCTCGGTGTCGATCAAGCGCTCCATTTTCCGGCTCGAGAACCGAGTGATCACGTTGTTGCTGTTCGAGCGGACCTTACGCACTGGAGCGTTCCGACGAGCATTCTCAATGAGCGTTCTGCCTGCTGTTGGCGTATCGAGCCGATCGAAGATGTGTCGAAGCTGCACGAGGCTGATCATGTTGAAAACCCAGGAACGGGATCTGATTTTTAATATTCGCCTTCAGGGAGAACGCGCATCATCCATCGCTGGACGATGCTCACTCAATCCCGGTGACGGTTGATGTAAGGGGAGTGTATCAACCTCCTTTCCCAGGAAGGTGGACCCTCTTCTTGCTAAGTATCGGTAACCAAGCCACGAAGGCACGCCGCTCGGATGAAATTCGATCAGTGAGACTCTGCCGCCCCCTGGAGTTTCGATAATTCAAAGCCCTATCAACAGATAGCCCTTAAACCATATGGAGGATTCAACTGGTCACAAATTGCAACCAGTCCGATATGTCCGCTCCGAGGTTCAATCCAATCCCACAAACCTGACGACAACTCACCGGCCTGCGAATCTGCCGCAGAGATCAGAACCCAATGCCAGTCCCCGGCCTGCCGCCCTCGCCAATTGGGTCGTTGGCTCCACCCATTTTGGGAGTACCGCGCGTTCACCCTCGGGATGCTACTTCTTTTTGTCGTGAATCCAGGTGTGAACCGCAACCGTGGAAGGCATCCCGAGGGTGCCTGCCGCAAGCGCCACGATCTGCTCGATCTCTTCCATCGTGATCCCCTGCGCCAGCCCCTTCCGGACGCCAGAATGAATTGCGCCCTGTTTCATGGCGCCGATGGCGATCGCAAGTTTGATAAGGCGTTGGGTGCGTTCATCAAGGGGCCCAACTGCACCAGCTTCATGGATGGCTTCCCAAGCCTCTCAAGCAGGAGTCGCGCGGTAAGTCGGTCGCCAGGCGCCTCGGAGAGGTGGAGAGGTTTTTGTGACGTAGCAGGGGCCTCTGGCTAGCGGTGGATTAAAGATTCGATTTCTGCAGGGCCACTTCCCGCCAGATCAACAGAGGACCATTCATCCATGGCAAGACCGTCAAGGAGTCGAAGGACGCGACTTCCTGGAGGTAGGCTCGTTCGGATTGCGCCCTGGCTCGGAGGATCGGATCCGAGAGCTGGAGGGGGGCAAGCGACTGGTTGAGAACCCAGGCGAAGGGCTGGATGCCCGCGCGGCGCAGATCCTGCTCAAGGCCTTTGGCCTCATGGACAGGGGTCGCCTCGGGTAGGGCGACAAGGATCACCTTGGTGAACGCCGGATCACGCAGGCGAGGGAGTAGGGTCCGGACCTCCTCCGGGAGTTCCTGAGCGGTTCGAGACACTTCCCGGTGATAAGCCTCGGCCGCGTCCAGCAGCAGCAACGTGTGGCCGGTGGGGGCGGTATCGATGACGACAAAGCCCTCCATGCCCCGCGCGACCTCTTTGGCGAAGGCCCGAAAGACCGCGATCTCGGCCGTGCAGGGGGATCGCAGATCCTCTTCCAGAAGGGCTCGGCCCGCCGCATCGAGGTTCTTCCCGGCCTCGTCAATCACCTCTTGGGTGTAGGCAGCAGTCTCGGCCTCAGGGTCGATCCGACTGAGGGTGAGCCCTGTTGGGGTACCCCCTGGGGTGATCAGTTCATGGCGACCGGCCGGATCGGTTGTGGTGAGGTGAACCCTTCTGCCCGCCGCCGAAAGATCAAGGGCCAGGCGCCAGGCGACGGATGTCTTCCCGACCCCACCCTTCCCCATGGTGAGCAGCACTCCTCCCGGGGTTGCCAACAGGGAATGGATGAGGCTCTGCCAAGAGGTTTGGGAAGGGAGGATCTCAACGGTTTCGATGTTCATCGTCTGGGATTCAGGAACAGATTCCTGGAATAAGGCCCGAAGCCGATCAGGCCCCAGCAGGTTCATCGACTTCAGCGATACCTCAGTTCGAGGGAGTGCTTTGAGGGCGGCTGGCATTGCTTCTAGGGCCCGATTTCCCCGAGCCTCAAGGGCAAGGGCGATCTCGTCCTGCCGCTCGGTGGCCTTGAAGACCCCGTTGACCACCAGATGGTGATGTCCGATGCCAAGCTGGCTCAGCTCGGAGCGGGTTCGCTCGGCCTCCTGGAGGGCCGAAGGCTCGGGTCGAGTCACGAGGATGACGAGGGTACGTGCAGGATCGCTGAGGGCTGCCCTTGCCTCGGCATAGAGGCGCTGCTGGTTCTTCAGACCGGAGAGGGGCCCGAGGCAGCTCGTTCCCCCTTGGTTGTCGGCCAGGAAATCGCTCCAGGCGGCCGGGAGTTCCAGGAGACGCAGGGTATGGCCCGTGGGCGCCGTGTCGAACACGAGGTGATCGAAGGCCAGGTCTCCGGAATCGGTGCCGAGCAGCTTCGAGAACTCGTCAAAGGCCGCGATTTCGATGGTGCAGGCTCCAGAGAGTTGCTCTTCGATGCTGGCCACGGCCGCAGGAGGGAGGAGTTCCCGATAAGGCCCCACCACCCGCTCGCGGTAGGCCTTGGCCGCCGCCTCGGGATCGATGTTCATGGCCCAAAGGCCGGGAATGCCGGGGAGGGCCGTGGGCTCGCCGTTCAGCCGAGCACCCAGCACCTCATCGAGGTTGGAGGCGGGGTCGGTGCTGACCAGGAGCACCTTCCGTCCCGCATCCGCGAGCTGGATGGCCGTCGCGCAGGCGGTTGAGGTCTTTCCAACACCCCCTTTGCCCGTGAAGAGGAGGTTGCGGGTCTGGATGGGGATGCTCATGGGGTCAGCTCAGCAGCAGCCGGAGCCCGGGGCGCAAGCGGAGGCTTCCTGGATGCCCAGGTATTTGCGGGCCTGCAGGAGCATGGTCCGACTGGAGCCATCCTGAACCGTCAGGGCGATGTCCACGGCCTGGATCATGTCCTCTTTGGACACGCCCAGCTTTCGGGCCTGGTCGTAGTGGAACCTGAACGCCTGATCGCTGTTGGTGGACATGGCCACCGCTAAGGCCAGGAGTTCCTGCACCGCT
>JBGASS010000364.1:0-3208 GCA_044229555.1 Holophagaceae bacterium | reverse complement strand
GAAGGGCGCGTTTTCCTGCGGGTCCTGGTCAGCCCTGAAGGCCGCGCCGACCAGGTCGAACTCAAGCAGAGCAGCGGCTTTTCTCGCCTCGACGCGGCCGCCCAGGCGGCGGTGCGGCGCTGGCGGTTCCAGCCCGCCCGCCGGGGCGCGGAGCCCGTCGCCGCCTGGGTGATCGTGCCTATCACCTTCCACCTCGACGCCTGAAAGGACCTTCCATGACTAGCCGCCTTACCCCCCTGGCCTTCGGCCTGCTTGCCCTGCCGATCTTCGCCCAGGAAGCGCCGAAGCCTGATCCCCGTGAGACCACCCTCCAGGAGGTGAAGGTCAAAAAGACCCGCCGCCGGGAGCGCGCCGACGGCCCCGTGAAGGGTTATCGCCCCACCCGCTCGGCTACCGCGACCAAGACCGACACCCCCCTGCGGGATGTGCCCCAGTCCGTGCAGGTGGTGCCCGAGGCGCTGGTGAAGGACCAGGGCATGAGGAGCATGGCCGATGCCCTGCGCTACGTACCCGGCGCCTCCGTGAACCCCGGGGAAGGGGCCCGTGACCAGCCGGTACTGCGAGGCATCAGCACCTCGTCGGACTTCTTCGTGGACGGCGTTCGGGACGACGCCCTCTACTTCCGCGACCCCTACAACTCCGAGCGCATCGAGGTACTGAAGGGATCCAGCGGCATGACCTTCGGCCGCGGCGGTGCCGGCGGCGTGGTGAACCGCGTAACCAAGCGGCCCCTGGAGGACCACCTCCTCGCCGGGGAGCTGAGGGGCGGCAGCTACGGTCTGAAGCGGGCCAGCTTCGACGCCAGTGAGCGCTTCGCGGGCTTCGGCCTGCGGGTGAATGCCGTGGGGGAGGACTCGAAGAGTTTCCGGGACGGCTTCACCCTCCAGCGCAGCGGCGTCAATCCCGTCTTCGACTTCGCTCCGGGCAAGGACACCTGGATCCTGGTGGGTTTCGAGCATTTCGAGGACCGGCGCACGGTGGACCGCGGTATTCCAGCCCTCAAGGGCCGGCCCTACGATACAGAGGCCTCGACCTTTTTCGGCAACGCGGCCCAAAGCCCCGGCCGGGCGAAGGTGGATGCGGTCTCGGCGCGCCTCGAGCAGGGCCTGGGCGAGGGCCTCACCCTACGGAGTACGTTGCGGGCGACGCGCTACGCCACCTTCCGGCAGAACGTGCAGCCGGGCTCAGACCCTGCCACGGGGAACTGCGCATCACCGGCACATCAACGACCGACAATTTCTTCTTCCAGACGGACCAACATGAAGTTGGTGATGGCACCACCCTCGCCGGCGGTGCGCGGCCAGAGCAGCGAGAGCCAGCCAGACGGCTACCGGCAGCGCGAGTTCACCCATGGACGCCGCAGCCTCGGGCCACGGTCACCCGGTGGGCCTCCAAGGCCTCGGACACGAACAACGCGGTGACGGCGGACATCCTGGCCTTCTACGTCCAGGACCAAGTGACCCTCGCGCCGCAGTGGAAGGCGGTACTGGGCCTGCGCCAGGACCGTTTCAAGGTCAGGCTGGACGACCGCAATGCCGCCAACGTGGACCTGGGCCGCACGGACAGCGTGCTCTCGCCCCGGGCGGGCCTCGTCTTCCAGCCCAACGCGGCGTCCTCCTACTACCTAAGCTGGAGCTACGCCTTTCTGCCCAGCAGCGAGACCCTCTCCCTCTCCGCCGCTAATGCGGACCTGAAGCCAGAGAAGGGCCTGAACTGGGAGCTGGGGGGCAAGTGGGACCTGGGCGCGGGTTTTGCGGTGACGGCGGCGGCCTTCCGCCTGGACCGCGCCGACGTGAAGAGCAAGGACCCCAACGATCCGACGAAGCTCGTGCTCTCGGGCCTGCAGCGCACCGAAGGCCTGGAACTGGGCATCCAGGGCCAGCTCCTGCCCCGCTGGCAGGTCTACGCAGGCTACGCCAACCTGAACGCCCGGGTCCTGAAGGCCACCGGCGGCAGCGCCACCGCCGCGCCGGTGCCCGTCGGCACCAAGGTGCCCCTCGTCCCCCGCAGCGCGGTGTCCTGGTGGAACAAGGTGGACCTGGACCGTGGCTGGTCGCTTGGCTTCGGTCTCGTGCACCAGGGCGAGGTCTTCACGAGCACCACCAACGCGGTGAGGCTGCCCGGCTTCACCCGTGCCGACCTGGCGGTGTTCTGGCAGGCCCACCCGAAGGCCCGCCTGGCCCTGAACGTGGAGAACCTCACGGACAAGCGCTACCACGCCACCGCGGGCTCGGACTTCAACATCCTCTTCGGAGCTCCCCGCAGCGTGTCCCTGACCTGCGCCGTGGCCTTCTGAGGTCCGGGGCATGAACGACACCCCAACGGGACCGGGCCGCCGGGCCGCCTTCCTGCGCACCCTGCGCCGGCTCCACGCCTGGACCGGCCTCGCGGGGGCGGGCCTGGGACTGCTCTTCGGGGTCACGGGCTTCCTGATGAACCACCGCGCTGTGTTGAGGATCGAGGCCGGTGAGATCACTGAGCGACGCGTGAATGTCGAGCTGGAGGGACCGACCCCAGCCAGCCCCGAGGAGTTGGGGAAGCGGCTCGCAGCCCGTTTCAGCATTCCTGAGGCCCGTGTGCGGACGCGGGTCCAGGCCCCGAGGAACGGGAAGGTCAGCGGCCAGCCCGTGAAGGCCGCGGAGCAGTGGACCGTCGCCTTCCAGGGCCACCGCCGCTTCGCCCAGGCCGCCTATGTGCCAGGGAACCGCAGCGTGGACGTGGAACTCAAAGAGGCCGATCTGATTCAGACCCTCAAGCGTCTCCATAACCACGACGGGGGCAGCCTTGCCTGGACACTCCTCACGGATGCCTTTTCCGGCTCCTTCGTATTTCTGACCCTCTCTGGTCTACTCCTCTGGACCCGACTGGCGGGACCCCGGCTGTTGGCTGCCGGCCTAGGACTGGGTGGATTGGTCCTGGCGGTAGGGGTGACGACGTCAGGCTGGTAAATGCCTGGAAAGGCATAAGCGGGGTGGCATTCAGTAGGCCGGATGCTCCTGCAGCATCAAGAACACTTCGAGGTTGTTGATGCAGCCTCTAGATTGGCCACAGGCGTCAGCCGCTCTATGGCAAAGGTAGGACGAAAGGCAGAATGTGCCTCCGAGCCGAGACCTTGGCGAACCGTTCTACCGCCCATGGACGGGCGATTTGGTTCCCGACGAACTGTGTGTGACCCTCGGATGCCAGCTCTACCACTCCCAGGGCTTGC
>JBGASS010000363.1:0-3046 GCA_044229555.1 Holophagaceae bacterium | reverse complement strand
GCTGATGGGCCGGGACCGCGCCGCGGACGGCTCCGTGGTGCCCGGCGCCTACATCAAGCAGGTCTACGACCTCGTGGAGCGGGACCTGGCTTGGCACCGGGACCTCCAGGACGAGTCCCGCTTCGTGGACCTCATCCGGGAACTGCGGGGGCTGTTCCCGACGCTGTGAGGCAGCCCGAAGCCCCGCTCAGGCCGCCACGTCCTTCGCCCGGATCTCGCTCCCCTTGCGCGTCCCCAGGGCGCTGAGTCCGAGGCTCGATGGATCGAGCATTTCCTTCGCCACCCGGTGGAGCTGGTCCAGGTCCACGGCGTCGATCTCGGCGATCTGGGCATCCAGCGTGGTGACGCCCCCCTGGTGGATGGCCTGCTGGGCGAGGCTGAACATGCGGCTGTTGCTGCTTTCCTGGCTGAAGGCGAGCGACGTGCGGGCCTGGAGCTTGGCGCGCTCGAGTTCCGCTTCGCTGACGCCCTTCGCGAGGATCTGGTGGCACTCGTGGATCGTCCTCTGCACCAGTTCGCGGACGTTCTCCGGGGCGCAGCTGGCGGCGATCTGGAGGGCGCCGGTGTCGGTGTAGTGGGTGAGGTAGCTGCCCACGGAGTAGCAGAGGCCGCGGCGCTCCCGCAGCTCCATGAAGAGCCGGGAGCTCATGCCGCCGCCGAGGACGTGGGCCAGCAGGTTGGAGGCCACCCGGTCGGCGTGGCGGTGGTGGGGGCCGGGGAAGCCCATCACCAGGGAGGTCTGCTGCAGTTCCTTGCGCGAGACATTCAGGAGGAAGGGTTTCGGCCGGCCCATCGCGGGCAGGGCCTCGCCCACGCCGCCGGGCAGGCGCGAGAGCACCGGCTGCAGCAGCTCAAGGAAGCTTTCGGGCTCGATGGCCCCGGCGGCCGAGATCAGCAGGTTCGGCGCCCGGTAGGTGCGCTCGAAGAAGGCCCTCGCTTCCGCGGCGCCGTAGCCGCCCACCTGCTCCCGGCTCCCGAGGATGGGGTGGGCCAGGGGGGCGCCCTTCCAGAAGTGGCCGTAGAAGAGCTCGCTCACCCAGTCGTCGGGCTGGTCCTCGGACTGGGCGATCTCCTCGAGGATCACGCCCCGCTCCCGGGCCAGCTCCTCGCCGTCGAAGCGTGGCGAGCTGACGAGATCGCCGAGGATGGCCACCAGGTCCGGCAGCTGCTCCCGCAGCACCTTGCCGTAGAAGCAGGCGCTTTCCTTGCCCGTGAAGGCGTCCACGCTGCCCCCCAGGCGGTCCGTGGCCTCGGCCATCAGGTCCGGCGTGGGGAAGTGCTCCGTGCCCTTGAAGACCGTGTGCTCGATGAAGTGGGCCAGGCCCTCCTCATGCGCGCGCTCGTGGCAGCTGCCCCGCTTCACCCAGAAGCCCACGGCGCAGGAGCGCAGGTGGGGCATGGGTTCGACGAGGATTTCGGCGCCCTGGGGCGTGGTGTGACTGAAGAAGGGCATCCCTCCAGGGTATGATCCCTCCATGAAATTCGGCAAAACGCTTTTCCTCGGCGCCACCCTGCTCCTGGCGGCCTGCAGGCCGCCGCAGCTCGCGGCCCTGCCGGGAGCGCCGCTGCGGGTCGAGGTCCACGTGGAGGGCCTGGCCCCGGCCTTCGGGGAGGAGCTGAAGCGGTGCCTCGAGGCTGAGCTGGACCCCGCGGCGCCCCGCTTCGAATCCGGCAAGCCCTCCAACGCGGTGTTCGTGCACGTGAAGACCGTGCTGCCGGACCCCCGCTCCAGCTTCTGGACGAACTGGGGAATGAGCACGCTGGCAGGCCTCAGCCAGGGCGGGGCCGCCGGAGGCGGAACCCCCGCCGCCGTCGCCGCGGGCGCGGTCCTGGGCGCGGCCTTCGGCATCGTGGCGGGGCCGGTGGTCTACGCCCGCCAGGTCCAGTACGAGAAGAAGCTCGGCTACCGCCCCCTCGTGATCATCGGCAAGCTCCACGCGGGAATCTCCCGGCACGACGAGGACCTGGTGCCGAAGCTGGCCGAGCTGGCCGCGTTGGACCTCAGGCCCCACCTGTCAGCCCTGTCCGCGGAGGAGGCGAAGGATCCCGTGCGCATCCGGGCGGTGACGGCCCAGGCCCTGGCCAAGGCCATCCGGGAGGCACTGGCCCAGCGCGGCTTCCCGCGCGGGGGGGCCCCGAAGCCTGGGACCTAGGCCCCGTCACCCGTCTTGGCGCCGGCGATGATCGCGTTGACCGCGGGCGCTACGTACTTGTCATTGACGGCGATCATGATGCGGGTGCGCTCGATCATTCCGGGTCGCATGCGTTGGCCGCGAAACCACTCGACCTCTCCCTGCTGCGCGCCATGCCCTTCAACAGAATCGACGGTGATGCGGTAGCGATTCTCCTCGTCGAGCACCTTCTGCAGCTCCGCCTGGGCCGAGTCGAGGTGTTCGCGGCGGATGACGGCGATGATCATCTTCATGCATTCGACCTCTCAGGCCTGCTCGAGGTGGTAACCGCGCTCGCCATGCACCGTGATGTCGAGCCCGTCGCGCTCCGACTGCTGGGGCGTGCGAAGCCCGACCACTCTATTCGTGAGCACTCCCAGCAGCAAGGATCCGAATCCGGCGAAGGCCACCTCCACCACCACTCCGGCCGCCTGCTTGCCCAGCTGGGCGAACGACCCTTCGAGAAGGCCCGCATTCGGGGTGAAGCAGAACACGCCCACGAGGAGCGCACCAAGGATGCCGCCAATGCCGTGTATGCCGAATGCGTCAAGCGAGTCGTCAATCCTCCAACGTGTTTTCTGCTGTACCGCCACGAAGCAGAATGTAGCCGCCAACGCACCCATCACGAGCGCCGCCCAGGATTCGACATATCCGGCGGCTGGCGTGATGGCCACCAGGCCTGCGACGATGCCCGAGGCCATGCCGACCGAGGTGGCCTTGCCGTGCGTCCACCGCTCGATGATCATCCATGTCAACGCCGCTGCAGCCGCAGTGCTCTGGGTCGTGGCGAAGGCAGGACCGGCGACCGTGCCAGAATCCGGTCTTTCCACCGCCACCGCCGAGCCTGCATTGGACCCGAACCAACCGAACCCCAG
>JBGASS010000362.1:0-3051 GCA_044229555.1 Holophagaceae bacterium | reverse complement strand
GCTGGAACCTGAACACCTCCGTCCTCGAAGGCATCAACAACAAGATCAAAGTCCTCAAACGCATGGCCTACGGCTACCGGGACGCCCCCTACTTCTTCCTCAAAATCAGGTCAGCCTTCCCCGGAATTCCGCGATGAACCATTTTTTTAAATGAGGTCCTAACTCGCTTTGCCATCTTTCACCTCAACCAGATCAAAAGCGAATTTCTATTTGGCGCCTTTGTCAAGATTATATCGCATACTAGTTCCATTAGTCAAAATATCTCCAGTATGACTTAGCATTCGGTCAGATCTCCATCACCCCTTCCAATCCACCCCCCGCCAAGCATTCGCCGTCCCGATCTCGGCCCCGTTCGCCTTGGCGTAGAGGAAGAGCTGGAGCTTGTAGCTCGTCAGCCACTTGAAGGGGCCGTTCAGGAGGGCTTCGCCCAAGGGCAGTTCGCCGCCGCCGGGGAGGGGGGCGGGCTGGGTGCTGAGCGTCTCCTCGCTGGTGGCGGCGAAGAAGGCTTCCAGTTCGGCTTTCTGGCGGGCCATGGCGACCGGGAAGGCTTCGGGGGGCATCTCCTTGGTGCGCTCGGCGAACTCGGCGAAGCGCTTCCAGTTCGCTTCGGCCATGCAGGTGGCGCCGGCGATGCCGCAGATGGCCAGGTAGCGCAGCAGCTCGGTGGTGCTGCGCTGCTTGCCGGTGGGGCGGTAGTCCATGGCCTCCGGGCCCAGCTTCGAATACAGGTGCACGCAGATGTCGCACTCGCGGAGCATCGCGGCGGCGAACTGGTCCTTGGTGAGCATGGGACTCCCGGAATCGTGGCCCCAGGGAAGCACGGACCGGCCCCCGGGCACCAGAGGTCCTCAGGTCTTTTCCACCGGCTCGATCGCGTCCACCAGCAGCCGCTCACCCACGGCCGCGAGATTGTCCGTGGTGACGCCGAACCCGCTCAGGAGGCCGATGTCCACGGCGTGGCGCGCTTCATCCATGAAGCCCGGGTCCTCCAGGAGCTCCCTCAGCCCCTGGCCCAGGGAAGCCGCCAGAGACGATGCCTCATCTCCAAAGCGGTCATGCATGGCGCGACCCCAGAGCCCGGCCCATGTCTGCGTGCCCTCGCGTCCCTCCAGCCATGACAAGGCGAGCACCCGCCCCAAGTCCTTCGAAGCGCGGCGCAGCACCCTTCCCCCGATGGGCTCGCTCATGGTTTCCGGTCCGACCCTCGGGTGCGACAGGAGGTTGGCCAGCGCCATCATCGCGGGGTGGGCGTAGCCCAGACCCGCCTCCGACGTCTGGGATTCGAGATCAAGGACGCCCATATACCGGAAGCTTGGTACACCATAGCAACCATCGTCCAAGGCGCAGGGTGTCCAGACCCTCGCTTCCCGCTGACCCAGTGCCGGGAGGGCGAGCAGTTCGATGAAGTAGGGCGCGCCGTCCGGAGGCCACAACCGAATCGCCCGGAGTTCCTCCGCCGGCGTCCCCTCCGGGCTCGCTTTGCACTTCTCGTGACGAACCCAGCCCGCCTCCAGCAGTCGCGTCGCGATCCGCACGCACTCGGACAGTGCCCCAGCCGGCCGCACCATCAGATCCGCGTCCTTGGTGTTCACCCCCCGCTGCCTGAGGACCTGCCGGTAGTGATACGCCGCCGCCAGGCTCCCCACCAGCAGGATGTGCGGATGCAGGTCGGTCGGCACCTGCCCCGCGATCACCTTGAAGAGTCCCTCAGGCTCAAGGACCTCAGACATGGGACTGCCCTTTCTTGCGCAACGCCCGCGCGAAGTCCTCCGCCTGCTCGCCCAGGCCGAGGTCATAGAGGTCCAGGAGCGTCTCCGCGCGGCTCACGAGTGGGAATCGGCCGTAAGCTGGCGCCGAGCCCCTCTGCCCGCGGGGCGCGGCGCGTTGGACGACCAGCACGGGTCCGGCCGCGCCAGGTCCCGCCTCCCCGGTGGATTTCAGGGCCGGGTCGAGCTGGCGCACCCAGTCCAACGGATCGCCTTTCAAGGCCTTCACGTCGAGGCGGGGGAGCCCGTTCAGGTCGAAGTCCGGCGTGTAGGCGCGTGCCGCGACGACTCCCCCGAGGGCCAGACCGGGCTGGACCATCTTCTCCAGCCGCTGAAGGAGCTGGGCAGGCTCGGCCGGAAAGCCGGAGCGGTCCACATAGCGCTCCCGGTCATGGGCGTGTCTCGCCGCCAGCAGCGCCTCGTTCAGGGACCGCCGGGGAAGGGCCGCCAAGGTCACGCCGCGGTTGCTCGCCCGTTCGATCTCGCCGAGCGCTGCGAGCATGGCCATCGTTTCGTGGACCGTGGGGATGCTGCATCCGGCCAACTCCGCCACCACCCGGACCTGGAGCGGGGGCTCGCACCGCAGCCAGCCGTCCAGGAGCACCTTCAGCACTTCCTGCCGGGGCGGCGTCCAGCCCCCTCGCGCGGCCGTCTTTCCGGCGGGTGCCTCCAGTTCAGGAAAGGCCGAACGGGCGGCCTCCGCCACGTCCTCCAAGTCCGGCTGGTGCCCCGGGAGCACCACCCAGGTGCCCGTCGCACGCGCGATCAGCGCGAGAGGCTTGGCCGCTTCGGGCCGGAGGAGGTTCCGCAGGAGGTGCCACTCTTCCGCGATCCGCTTGGCACTCATCCGGGGGAAATCCGCCAGCAGGATGGCCCATTGGAGGTCCGGCGTGCGCGCCGCGACGAACGCGAGACGAATGAGGGCTGCATGCAGGTCCCTCGCCCCGGAATGACCGAGTTTGAGATCCAGCACCATCCGACGGTCCGGACTGATCAGGTCGAAGCCTGATTCCCCACCCCGTTCGGCCTTCCAGCCAAGGCCCACTGCGAGCCGGGCCTCGATGGCATGCAGGGTTGGGGCTCCGGAGATGTCCATGAACACAAAGTAGAAACTCGATATAAAAGTTGCAACTATTTATTTAGTTGCGACTTCACGAATAGCCCCTGATTGCGAAGAATGAATCTATTTTCATGATTTTAATTTGGTTAACATTAATCCCCAGACCTCCTTGACAAATCGAATGGTGAGCTTACTGTATCTATCTTACATATACAGTTGACCCCC
>JBGASS010000361.1:0-3060 GCA_044229555.1 Holophagaceae bacterium | reverse complement strand
CACCTTCACGCCCGGACCGCGGCCCTGGGCCACCAGGGCCCCGAGGGCGGCGGGGCCGCCGAGCTGGGGCAGGAAGGGCAGCGGCAGGTCCTTCAGGCTGGCCGCGGTGGTGTCGACCTTCTGGCGGGGGATCTGCAGGCGGTAGCCCGCGTGGCCATCCCCCTTCAGCAGCATCAGCCGCTCGCCGATCCCCTGGAGCTCCAGCACCACCTCCCCGGTGCCCTCGTCCAGGAGGAGGTTGAGGGTGCCCTTGCCCTCCCCGTCGGCGCCGACGTAGCCCCAGGCGTACTGGGCGCGGAGCGGGCCGGGGGGAAGGCCGGGGGCCGGCGCCTGGAGGAAGGGGACGGGAAGGGCGATCACGGCGCCATCTCCTCGTCGCCCTCGCCGTCCTCGTGCTCCTCGGCGCGCGCGGGCACGTCCGCGCTGGGCGCGGCGACGCCCTCCTTGGCCAGCTGGGTGCGCAGCTCGGCGAGGCGCCGCTCCAGCTGCTTGCGCCCCGGGAAGGAGAAGGCCAGGGCCCGCTCCCACTGCTCCGCGGCCTCGCTGCGCCGGCCCAGCTTGATCAGGGTCTCGCCCAGGTGCTTGCGGACCTCCGGGCTGTAGGGGCTCAGCTCGGAGGCCCGGCGCAGGGACTTCTCCGCCTCGCCGAACTTCCCCTGCTTGAAGAGCACCCAGCCCCAGGAGTCCTGCACGCTGCCGTTCTGGGGGTCCTTGGCCACGGAGGCGCCGATGAGGCGCGCGGCCTCGTCGAGGTCGCCCCCGCGCTCCAGGAGCAGGTAGCCGAGGTTGTTCTGGAGGGTGGGATGTTCCGGCGCCAGGACCTGGGCCTTCCGCAGCACGGTGATGGCCTCGTCGAAGCGGCCCAGCTGGTCGAGGACGTTGGATTCCAGGAGCAGCAGGTTCACGTTGGGCGCGGCGCGCAGGGCCTTCGCCGATTCGAGCACCGCGAGGCTGCCCTTCCAGTCCTTGAATTCCGCGAGGGTGCTGGCGGAGGCCTCCCGTTCCAGCAGGGTCAAGGCCTGGCGGGAGGGCTTGCGGCTGAAGAAGCCCTCGTCGAAGAGGCCCGGGGGGATCTCCTTGGCCTGCTGGAAGAGGCCGGTGCCGGAAGCGGGCCATGCCGTCCCGCAGCACGGTCCGCGCCTCGCTCCAGCGCTGCGCCCGCAGGAGGGCCTGGGCGCGCAGGGCGAGGAGGTCGCCGCTGTCCCCGGTCTCGGGCCAGGCGGCCAGCTGCTCCAGGAGGACCGCGTCCTTGCCCTGGAGGTAGAGGCTGACCCCGAGCAGGCTGCGCACCCCGTCGGCGAGGTTGCCGCTGTCGGAATTGTTCGTCGCCTCCGGCAGGGTCTCCCTCCACTTGGCTTCGGCCTCGGCGTAGCGGCCCAGGTTCATGAAGCAGAGGGCCTGGTTGTAGCGGACCCGGGGCGTCGCCCGCAGCTGCTCGGCGGTGGCGAGGGGCTTCAGGGCCTCCTCGAAGCGCTGGGTGCGGACCTGCACCAGGGCGATGTTCTCCCACACGGCGGGTTCCATGGGCAGGTGGCGGGCCAGCAGCTGGAAGCTCTCCTCCGCGTGGCCCAGGTAGCCGGCGCCGATCTGGTCCCGGGCGAGATCCTCGAGGAGGCGGAGCTGGCGGCCCTCCGGGGAGCGGCCCTGGCACATGGCCAGGACCGCCTCCCGGCGGCCTTCGTAGCGGCCAAGCTCCTTGGCCTGGGCGAAGGCCCGCTCCCAGGCCAGGGTCACCGCGGGCCGGAGCCGGCCGACCTGGAGCCAGGCGCGAAGGGCGGTTTCCCGGTCCTTCAGCCCCTCCGAGATCTCCGCGAGCCGCGCCCAGATCTCCGGGTCCGTGGGGAGGAGGGCCGTGGCGCCCAGCAGGGCGGCCTTGGCGTCGGGGAAGGCGGCGCTGTCGGACTGGGCGCGGCGGTACTCGAGGAGGCCCAGGTTCGCCGCCATCTCCGCGCTCTGGGGCGCCAGCTCGCAGGCCTTCTTCGCGCTCTGGATGGCCCCGGGCAGGTCGCCGGCCTCGGCGAGGGCCTCGCTGAGCCGCAGGTGGGCCTCCCCGCTCGTGGGCACCAGCTGGATGACCCGCCGGTAGAGGGCGGCGGCCCCGGCGGGATCGTCGCCCCCGCTGTGCTGCTGGAGGGCGCGGGCCTGCACCATGAGGGTGCGCGGATCCTCCTGCGCGGGCGCCGGCGTGGGGGCGGCCACGCTGAGGACGGCCGCCAGCAGGCCGGAACGGAGGACGGGGGGGACTGGGGGCACGGGGGACTCGTCAGTGGGTCGGTTCGGGGCCCCGGGGTCGGGGGCGGACGCCGGCGAGGAGTTCCATCATCCGGCGGTGGGGGCCTTTCCATGCGTCAGGGGGGAGCGGGCGGATCTCCGCGCGGCGTCCCGGAGCCGGAAGGATGCAGTGTATCTCCGATGGCCCGGCGGATTCCGGCGAAGCGGCGCGGGTCCCGGCCTTCTTGTCCCGGAGGAGGAAGGGCCGGCAGGCCTCGAAGGGTGCCGCGAGCGCCGCCAAGGGTTCCAGCCGCGCCGCCAGCCGGGCCTTGAGGGCGGCGGGGAAGGGCGGCAGGCCCTCGGCTTCCGCCAGCAGGCAGGCGGCGAGCAGGCCCAGCCCCACCGCCTCGCCGTGGAGCAGGGTGAAGCCGGACGCGGATTCCAGGGCATGGCCCAGGGTGTGGCCCAGGTTCAGCAGCCGGCGCTCGCCGTGTTCCGCAGGGTCGCGGTCCACGACGCCCGCCTTCAGGACGAGGGCCCGGGCCAGGGAGGCGGACCCGGGGCTGGGCTCCTCCAGGAGGGCGGCCGCCCAGGCTGCGTCGCCTTCCACGAAGGCCATCTTCAGGACCTCCCAGAAGCCCGATTCCCGCTGGCGGGGCGGAAGGGCGGCGAGGAAACCGCGGCAGGCCACGAGGCGGGCGGGGGGATGGAAGGCGCCGGCGAGGTTCTTCCCCGCCGCGAGGTTCACCGCGGTCTTGCCCCCCAGGCCCGCGTCCACCTGGGCGAGGAGGGTCGTGGGCCAGCTGTGCCAGGCCACCCCGCGGAGGAAGAGGGCGGCGGCCAGCCCCG
>JBGASS010000360.1:0-3059 GCA_044229555.1 Holophagaceae bacterium | reverse complement strand
CAGTGGGAGTCCAGGGGCGGGGCCGGCGGCTCGGGCGGCTCGGGCGGGGACGGCGGTTCCGGGGGTTCGGGGACCGCGACCTTCGGTGGCTTGGGGGGCTTCGGGGGCGTGGGCACCTGGGCCGTCAGGCTTCCGGCCGCCAGCACGGCGCTCAGCAGGGCGAGGGAACGGGAGGGGCGCATCTTGCCTCCAACAGCAAAGAATCAGGGCGGGCCTGTGAACTAGGAAACGATTGGCGGACATGGCCGTTTAGTGCAAGGGGCCTGTCATGCTTGATTGAACCATCATGAGGTGAGGGATGCGCCTTTCCTGTCTTTGCGCCTGCCTGCTGTCCCCGGCCCTGACCGCCCAGACCCTCGCCCCAGGGTGGCACGGCGCTACGCTGCCCCAGGGCTTTTTCGCGGGAAACCGGGCCCGGCTCCTCGAGAAAGTCCGGGCCATGGGGCCCGGGACCTTGGCGGTGCTGAAATCCATGCCCCTCCAGCCGAGGAGCGGGGACGGGCTGCACGCCTACCGCCAGGATTCGGATTTCTACTACTTCACGGGCCTGGAGGAGGCTGAGAGCGTCGCTCTGCTGGATGGGGACGCGGCCAAGCCCTACACCCTGCTGGTCCGGGCCTCCGACCCCCGGCGGGAGCGCTATGACGGGGCCCGGATCGGCACCGAGGGCGCGGTGAAGCGCTTCGGCGCCGACCAGGCGGAACGTTTCCCCGCCGCCGAGGAGGCCCTCCGGGCGGCGATCCAGAAGGCCCGCCGGGTGGTCCTGATCTGCAACTTCGACGATCCCTTCCGCCGCAAGGTCCTCGACTGGATCTATCCCCTGGGCGCCGACAACAACCACGCCACCTTCAGCCGCACCCTGGTGGATGGCCGCCACTTGGCTGCGGAGATGCGCCTCATCAAGCAGCCCGCGGAGATCGGGATGCTCCAGAACGCCGTGGACGCCAGCATCGAGGGCCACCTCGCCGCCATGCGCGGCACGCCTTCCTTCACCAACGAAGGGCAGGCCGCGGCCTGCTTCGAAGGCACGGTCCGCGGCCTGGGGGCCCGCTTCCTCGGCTACGACAGCATCGTCGCCGCCGGCAACCAGGCCTGCACCCTGCACTACAACGTCAACGACCAGGCCCTCAAGCCCGGCAGCCTGCTGCTCATGGACGCCGCGGCGGAGGTCGGGGGGTACACCGCGGACATCACCCGGACCTGGCCGGTGAGCGGCGCCTTCAACCCCCAGCAGCGGGCCCTCTACGACCTGGTGCTCAAGGCCCAGGACGCCGCCATCGCCCTCTGCCGCCCGGGCCGCGCCCACGGCGAGGGCTATGCCGCCGCCACCCGCATCCTCAGCGACGGCCTGGTGGACCTCGGCATCCTCAAGGGCGACAAGCAGGAACTCTTCGCCAAGAACGCCCACCTGGCCTTCACCATGCACGGCATCAGCCACTGGCTGGGGCTGGACGTCCACGACACCGGCGAGTACGGCATGGTGCCCGGCACCCGGGGCGGGGCGCGGATCCTGGAGCCCGGGATGGTGCTGACGGTGGAGCCGGGGATCTACATCCCGGAGGGGATGGAGGGCGTGGACCCCAAGTGGCACGGCATCGGCGTCCGGCTGGAGGACGACATCCTGGTGACCGCGGCGGGACCGAAGAACCTCAGCGAGCGCCTGCCCCGGCGCGTCGAGGAGGTGGAGCGCCTCGTCCGTGGGGCCCAAGCCCGGCCTTGACGACCCACCCGGGGGGATTCCGGGCTCCGCTGATAACCTGGGGAGTCCTGGAGAAACCCATGTCCGTGCTCATCCTGTCCGCCACCCGCAGCGCCGTCGGTTCCTTCGGAGGCGGGCTCAAGTCCGTGAATTCGGTGGAGCTCGGCGCCGCCGCCATCCGGGCCGCCCTGGAACGCGCCGGCGTCCCGCCGGAGGCCGTCGGCGACGTGGTGATGGGCAACGTCCTCCAGGCCGGCAGCGGCCAGAACGTGGCCCGTCTCGCGGCGCTCAAGGCCGGGATTCCCTTCACCACGCCCGCCCACACGCCCAACCAGGTCTGCGGCTCGGGCCTCAAGGCCGTGGCCCTGGCGGCCCAGTCCATCACCGCCGGGGACGCGGAGTTCGCCATCGGCGGCGGCACCGAGTCCATGTCCAACGCCATGTACTTGCTGCCCGGCGCCCGCTGGGGCGCGCGCATGGGCCATGTGCAGCTCCTCGACAGCATGATCCAGGACGGCCTCTGGTGCGGCCACGGCGACACCCACATGGGCATCACCGCGGAGGCCGTCGCCGAGCGCCACGGCCTCAGCCGGGAAGCCCAGGACGCCTTCGCCCTGGCCAGCCAGCAGAAGGCCGCCGCCGCCCGGGAAGCGGGCCGTTTCAAGCGCGAGATCTTCGCCGTCACCATCCCCGGCAAGAAGGGCGATACCACCTTCGACCAGGACGAGTACATCAAGGCCGACGCCTCCGCTGAGGGCCTCGCCAAGCTCAAGCCCGCCTTCCGGAAGGACGGCACGGTCACCGCAGGCAACGCCAGCGGCATCAACGACGGGTCCGCGGCCCTGGTGCTGGCCTCCGAGCCGGCCGCGAAGAATCACAAGCCCATCGCCCGCATCCTCGGCTTCGCCCAGGCGGGCGTGGACCCGGCGGTGATGGGCCTCGGCCCCGTGCCGGCGATCCAGAGGCTCCTCGCCAAGACCGGCGTGAAGCTCGCCGACATCGACCGCTTCGAGCTGAACGAAGCCTTCGCCGCCCAGTCCCTGGGCGTGCTGAAGGAGCTGCCGGAGCTGGATCCCGCCAAGGTCAACGTCCGCGGCGGCGCCATCGCCCTCGGCCACCCCATCGGCGCCAGCGGCGCGCGGATCCTCACGACCCTGCTCCACATCCTGCAGGATGAGGACCAGAGGCTCGGCCTCGCGGCCCTCTGCGTGGGCGGCGGGCAGGGCGTGGCCTTGCTGGTGGAGCGGCTGTAGGCACGGTCCACTCCGAAACCGGGCCACAATGGGAACCATCCCTCCCTATCCATATCCGGCGAACCATGATCACGCTGACCCACGTCACCAAGCAGTTCGACCGCATC
>JBGASS010000359.1:0-3185 GCA_044229555.1 Holophagaceae bacterium | reverse complement strand
CTGGAGGCCGGACGCCACTACCTGCGCCTCCAGGGCAAGTCGCCCTTCGTGCCGGAGGCCGACCTCCTCCAGACCGCCGTGCACAGCCTGGGGCTCAACGACGTGGCGCCCTTCGACCTCGCCAGGAAGGTGATCGGAGGGCCCCTCCGCGGCGGACCCCTGGCCGCCATGCCCATCGAGGCCGTCGTGGACGAGGTTTCCCGGGATACCCCGGCCCCGGGAGGCGGCTCCATCGCCGCCCTCGCAGGCGCCCTGGGCGCGAGCCTCGCCTCCATGGTGGCCAACCTGACCCAGGCCAAGGCCAGGTCCGCGGAAGCCGAGGCGGAGCTGCTGCGGATCGCCCAGGCCGCCCAGGCCCTGAAGGACGAGCTGCTGGGCGCCATCGACGCGGACACGGAAGCCTTCAATGCCTACATGGAGGCCCGCCGGCTGCCCCAGGCCACACCGGTGGAAAAGGCCCTGCGGGATTCGGCCCTGCTGTCGGGCCTGAAAGCCGCCGTCGCGGTGCCCCTGCGCACCGCCGAGGCCTGCCTCGAAGCCCTGGAATCGGCCGGGGCCGCCGCCACGGCCGGCAACCCGAATTCCTTGACGGACGCCCTGGTGGGCGCCCAGCTCGCCTTCGCCGGCCTGCGGGGCGGCCTCTGGAACGTGCGGATCAACCTGAAGGACATCCCCGACCCGTCCTACTGCGAGGCGATGGAATCCCGGTGCCGCGAGCTGCTGCAGGAAGGCGAAACGCTGCTCCGCACCATCACGGAATCCGGCGATGCCCGCCTGACGCGGATGAACCTCCCCAAAGGGTGATCCGGTTCCTGGCTGGGGGCCGCCCTCGCCGATAGAATCATGGGTTCGGAGAAGCCATGCCTGAAGTTGACACCGCCCGCCGCGCCCCCGTCGCCGAGTCCATCCTCGACCTGGTGGGGCATACGCCCCTTCTCAGGCTCCGGAAGTTCTGTCCGCAGCGGCCTCTCTTCGCCAAGCTCGAATACCTCAATCCCGGCGGCAGCGTGAAGGACCGCATCGGCGTGGGGATGATCGAGACCGCTGAAAAGGCCGGCCTCATCCGCCCCGGCGTGTCCACCATCATCGAGCCCACCGCGGGGAACACGGGCGTCGGCCTCGCCATTGCCGCCCAGGCCAAGGGCTACCGCTGCATCCTCTGCGTGCCGACCAAGTACAGCCGGGAGAAGATGATGCTCATGAAGGCCCTGGGCGCGGAGCTGGTGCTAATTCCCCAGGGAGCTCAGCGCGCGAAGGGGCCATCGCCCGGTGCGCTGAGCTGGCCGCGGAATGCCGGACGCCTACGTGCCCCAGCAGTTCGAGAATCCCAGCAACCCCGACACCCACTACCACACCACCGCCGAGGAGATCTGGAGCCAGATGGACGGCCGGGTGGACGCGGTGGTGATCGGCGCCGGCAGCGGCGGCACCTTCACCGGCACCGTGCGCCGGCTGAAGGAGCTGAATCCGAAGCTCCAGGCCGTGCTGGTCCAGCCCGTGGGCTCGGTGTTCTGCGGAGATCCCCTGAAGGAGTGGCAGGTCGAAGGCATCGGCAACGGCTTCATCCCCGGCTCCCTGAACCTCCCCCTCGCCGACCGCATCGTCGACGTGGCCGACGCCGACGCCCTGGCCACCGCCCGCGAGCTCATCGGCACCGAAGGCTGCCTCGTGGGCGGCAGCAGCGGCGCCAACGCCTGGGCCGCGCGGAAGATCGCCCTCGACCTGCCCGAGGGCGCGCGCGTCGCGACCCTCTTCCCCGATGGCGCCGAGCGCTACATGAGCAAGCAGCCCGTGGCCGACCTGGACCTGCCGTGAGCGTCGCCCGCGCGCTCCTCGAGGCCGGCGCCGTCCGCCTCTCCCCCGCCGAGCCCTTCACCTGGGCCAGCGGGCTGAAGGCGCCCATCTATTGCGACAACCGCCAGCTCCTGGGCCTGCCCGGGCACCGCACGCAAGTGAAGCTGGCCCTCGCGGCCCTGGCCGCCGAACTGAAGCCCACCCTGGTGGCGGGCACCAGCACCGCCGGCATCCCCTGGGCCGCCATGGTGGCCGACGAACTCGGCCTGCCCATGGCCTACGTCCGGCCTGAACCCAAGAAGCACGGCATGGGCCGCCAGGTCGAAGGCCCCAATGCCGACGGGCACCGGGTGGTGCTCATCGAGGACCTCATCTCCACCGGGGGATCGAGCCTCAAGTGCGTGGCGGCCCTGCGGAAGGAGGACGCCGAAGTCCTCAGCGTGCTGGCCCTCTTCAGCTACGGCCTGGATGCCTCCCGCACGGCCTTCGCGGCCCTCAACGCGCCCCTTCAGGTTCTCGCCACTTTCGAGGAGCTCGTGGAGGCGGCGAGGGCCGCCGGAAGCCTGGACCCCGCCGGCGCCGAGGCCCTCGCGGACTGGCGCCGGGACACCGGCGCCTGGAGCCTGGCCCGCGGCGGCGCCTGATGTCCGGAGCTTGGGCCCCAGGGTCCCGGGCCCTTGAGGTTTCCGCCGGAAGCCCCGAGCCTGGAGAGTAGCGAGGCCCCCATGAAGCTCTACACGCGCACGGGTGATGAAGGCATGACCGGCCTCTTCGGCGGGGACCGGGTGAACAAGAGCCACCAGCGGCTGATGGCCTACGGCGCCCTGGACGAGCTGAACAGCGTCCTGGGAATCCTGCGCCTCCATGCCTCTCCGGAGGCAGGGGCCAGGGCGGCGCTCGAGCAGGTCCAGTACGACCTCTTCGTGGTGGGGGCCATCCTCGCCACCCCCGCCAGTCGCCTCGAATCCCTGGGTGAGAAGATGACCCGCCCCACCTGGGAGATCCCGGACATGGAAAAGGACATCGATCGGCTCGCCGCCCTGGCCCCCGCGATGAAGCACTTCGTCCTGCCGGGCGGCACCGCGGCCGCGAGCCACGCGCACCTGGCCCGCACGGTCTGCCGCCGCGCGGAACGGGACATTGTCGCGCTCAACGCCGAGGAGCCCGTCCCCATCGAGGTGCTCGTCTACGTCAACCGGCTCAGCGACTGGCTGTTCGCCCTGGCCCGGGCCGAGAACGCCCTCCACGGCGTGGCGGACGCCGAGTGGATCCCGCGCTGATCAGCCCGGCGTCTCGGCGGACTCGTCCCCGGGCAGCTTGAAAAGCCGCTTCTCCGCGAGGCGCAGCCAGTGCTCCGCCGCCAGCACGCCTTCGCCGTGGTGCATGCGCTG
>JBGASS010000358.1:0-3075 GCA_044229555.1 Holophagaceae bacterium | reverse complement strand
GCTGCGCCCGGGCCCTGGTGGACCATCCCCGCAACGTGCCGGACGCCATCCTCGCCCGCATGGCGAAGAACGGCGGCGTCGTGATGGTGACCTTCATCCCCGCCTTCGTGAACCGCGACGCGAAGGCCTGGGGCGAGGGCCTGGAGAAGCTCGCCAAGGGCATGGGCTTCGACGCGGACTACAAGAAACTGGAGGCCGAGTACATCAAGGCCCACGGGCCGAGCCCCAAGGCCAGCCTGAAGGACGTCGCCGACCACATCGACCACGTCGCCAAGGTCGCCGGCCACGACCACGTGGGCATCGCCTCCGATTTCTGGGGCGGCGAAACCCCCGTGGGCCTGGAAGACGTGTCGAAGTATCCCGATCTCTTCGCCGAGCTCATCCGCCGGGGCTGGAGCGACGGGGACCTGCGGAAGCTGGCGGGCGAGAACCTGCTGCGGGCCTTCGCGAAGGCGGAGACCGTCGCGAAGCTCCTGCGAAAGGAAAGGCCGGCGAGCACGGGGAGGATCGAGGCTCTGGACAGAAGGAAATAGGAAAGCACCTCCGGCGGATTCTGTTCTCGGTCAGCCACACCCCTCACAGTGGGGATGGCACGGGGCCTATGCACCCTCAGGCCCCGTTGCCACCCTGGTTGCAGTGTGTATATTGACGTTCAAGTTCAGCCATTGATCCAGCAAGGGAGGTGCGATGCGCCCCCGGTTCGGTCCTCTTCAGGCAGAAGTCCCAGGAAGCGCACTGCGCATCATGGCGTTCATCCTCGCGGGTGCGACCGGTCTCGGAAGCCAGGCCGCGCGCCCTGTCGCCATCACCGAGGAGGCCCTCGGCGAGCCGGTGGTCGGTGTCCGGCTGGCCCGGATCGTGCGCATGGACGACTACCTGCTCAGTCGACGCATCGAGCGGCGGGGCAGCGGCTGGGTGGTCCATGCCCCCAGCGGGGACCTGCGGGTGCCCGTGCTGGGTGCGGCCTGGCTGAGCCCGGGCGGCCGGCGGCTGGTGCTCGAGGTGCGCCGGCCCCAGCGGTTCATGGTGGAGGACGGCCGGGAGCTGGGGCCCTACGACGATGTTTCGGACCCCGTGTTCAGCGCCGACGGCGGACGCATGGCCTTCTATGCCCGGAAGGGCAAGGCCTGGCGCATGGTCCTGGACGGCGAGGAAGGGCTCGAGTTCCCCGGCCAGCCCCACGGGGACACCGCCGTCCAGTCCGTCCGCCTCGCTGAGAACATGGCCTTCAGCGGCGACGGGAAGCATTTCGCCTTCGTCCGATTCCTCAAGCCCGGGCGCGAGCAGCTGGTTGTGGATGGAGTGGACTGGCCCGAATCCCAGGACTTGTGGCGGCGGCCTATCCGGTTCAGTGACGATGGCCGTCATGCCGCGATCGCAGGAATCTGGCCGGGTTTCCTGTCGGGAACCTGGGTCCAGGTGGATGGGAAGGAGGCCGGCCGCTTCGAGAGGGTGTTCGGCTATGACTTCATCCCCGGGACTGCCCGGGTCGCAGCGCTGGGGCTCTCCCTGGACGGAAGGTCCTTCGCGTCCATCGGCCTGCCGGTGGCCTCGCTCGCCGAGCCCGGTCGCCGCTTCACGGCATACGAAAAGATCGGACAGGCTCGGGTGACACCGTGGACCGAAGGCCCCTTCTTCTCCGCGGATGGCGGCCACTTCGTGTACCTCCTGGCCGACGGGGACCAGGCCGACCTCTACGTGGATGGCCGGAGCGTGATCCACACCAAGGAATTCAGTCTCGGGTCCATCTCCCTCTCTCGCGATGGGAAGCGCCTTGTGGCGAGTGCTCATGAGCGGCGGGGAGAGCGTTCCTGGATCCTGGACCTGACCCTGGGGCCCGACCCGGCCACCGGCCGGTGGGCCGTCCTCGGCAGGCGCGACCACGCGGTTTCAGGGGAAGTCACCACCCTGGTCTTGAGTCCCGACGGCAAGCACCTCGCCTGTCGCAATTTTCGCCGGACCGGGAAGACGCAGGAGTGGCGAATGCTTCTGGACGGGCAGGAAGGCCCTCCCTACACCTACGTACCGGACGAATCCCGCTGGGAGGCCGGAGGCGGCCTGCTCTACGTGGCACGCAGGGGGCCTCAGGCCTTCCAAGTAACCCAGAAGCCCCCCGAGGCCGAGGCCTGGACCACACTCCCCAAGTGAACCCCTCGATGAGGCCGGAGCCCTCGGAACCTGCCCCGTCCCATGGATCATGTCCCGGAACTGGGAATGTGGTCGAGCGCGCCCTACCAGGACCCCGCGTGGGTCTCAGGCTCCATCGGCCTGCGCCGCACCCCAGAGCCAGGCCGCCCCTCGCACGCCGCTGGAGTCGCCATGCCGGTTCGGCACGAGGCGGGTGGCGATCTCGTCGGAAAAGACGTGGGGGGCCCACAGCCCGGGCACGTTCCCGTAGAGCCGGGCGATGTGGGACAGGCCGCCGCCGAGTACGATCACATCCGGATCCAGGAGGTTGATGACGCCCGCCAGCCCGCGAGCCAGGCGCCCTTCGTAGCGGGAGAGGGAGGCCGCGCAGGCGGCGTCGCCGCCGACGGCCCCCTGGACGACCTGCGGGGGCGTCAGGGACTGTCCCGTGGCCTGGGCGTGGTCCCGGGCAAGGGCCGGCCCCGAGAGGTAGGCCTCGAGGCAGCCGCGGCGGCGGCAGTAGCAGTCCGGCAGGGGCAGGTCCGGGCCCTCGGGCAGGGGGAGCGGCGTGTGTCCCCACTCCCCGGCGATGGCGTTGGCGCCGGTGAGGACCTCGCCCCGCACCACGATTCCGCCGCCGACGCCGGTGCCGAGGATCACGCCGAAGACCGTCTCCGCGCCGGCCCCCGCGCCGTCCGCCGCCTCGGAGAGGACGAAGCAGTTGGCGTCGTTGGCCACGCGGACCTCCCGGCCCAGGCGCGCCTCCAGGTCCTCCTTCAGGGCGTGTCCGATGAGGCACGTCGAATTGGCGTTCTTCACGAGGCCCGTGCGCCGGGAGAGGGCGCCGGGCATGCCCACGCCCAGGGTGCCGCGTCCGCCCAGGGCGCGCTCGGCCTCCGTCACCAGGCTGACCAGGGCGTCCAGGGTGGCCTCGTAGTCCCCCTTCGG
>JBGASS010000357.1:0-3075 GCA_044229555.1 Holophagaceae bacterium | reverse complement strand
CCTGGCCCTGGTGGTGCCCGCCCTCCTCGTGTTCGCGGCGACCACGGTGGTCATCTCCGAGACCGCGCCGGCCTTCCTCCGGCCGGAAAGGGTGGTGGACGTGCAGCTGACGGACGCACCGGAACCGCCGCAGAAGGTGATCCCCAACCCCATTCCGAACGCCCCCGAAGGGCCCGGAAAGGGCCCGGGCCTGCCGGGGGTGGGGCACGTGGAGGGCAATGACGCCATCGATCCCGAGCTGCTGAAGGTGCCCGTCAACCTCCCCACGGCGCGCACCGAGCCGGACCCCCTGTCCCTGCTCGAGCCCCAGTCGCCCACCGTGATCGGGCGCGACCGGAGCCTGCCGGTGGCCAAGGGCGGCAACGGCCTGGCCTCCGGCACGGGCCTGGACCCCGGGCGGGGGGGCGGCGGCGGCCGCAGGGCGAAGGGTCCGGACTACGAGCTGGTGCTGCTCCACGAGGAGCCGGCGCTGACGGACATCACGGCCCATTCGCCGGAGCTGCTGATCCCGGTGAAGGTGCTGGTGCAGGTGGGGAACAACGGCCACCCCCTCAGCGCGGAGGCCATCTCCGGTCCGGCCCGGCTGCACGCGAGCTGCGTGGAGACGGCGCTGCGCTACCGCTGGGAACCCCTGGCCCCCCACGGACTGAGGGCCCCCGTCCCCATCATCATCACCTTCCACCCCGTGGTGCGGCCGGTCCATCCCACCCTCAAGAAAGGGCAGATCCCGGACCTCTTCTGAACCGGACCTCTTCCGGCCCGGACCGCCGCCCGAAAGCCCCTGCGCCCTCGAATCAAAGCTAGATTGGACGGGCCTTCCCAGAGACAATGGCGTGCAAGGCTCCGTGCATGCGGACCCCGACCGAGGTTCCGATGCTCACCTTGCCCCTGACGACCGCCCTGACCTTCGACGACGTCCTGCTGCAGCCGGGCTTCTCGGAGGTGCACCCCAACGCCGTGGACCTGGGCACCCAGCTCACGAAGGGCGTGCGCCTCAACATCCCCCTGCTCTCCAGCGCCATGGACACGGTGACGGAGAGCCGCATGGCCATCGCCCTGGCGCAGATGGGGGGCATCGGCATCATCCACAAGAACCTGCGCATCGAGCGCCAGGCGGAGGAAGTGGACAAGGTGAAGCGATCGGAATCCGGCATGATCACCGATCCCATCACCATCACCCCGGACGCGCCCATCCGGGACGCTGAAGCCTTGATGGCCAAGTTCAAGATCAGCGGCGTGCCGGTGGTCGAGCACGGCAAGCTGGTGGGCATCCTGACCAACCGCGACCTGCGCTTCGAGACCCGCTGGGAGATCCCGGTCCGCGAGGCCATGACCAAGGACAAGCTGGTCACCGTGCCCGTGGGCACGACCCTGCACGAGGCCAGGGCCATCCTGCAGAAGCACCGCATCGAGAAGCTGCTGGTGGTCGACGACGCCGGCGCGCTGAAGGGCCTCATCACCGTCAAGGACATCGAGAAGAGCATCGAGTACCCCAGCGCCTGCAAGGACGGACTGGGCCGCCTGCGGGTGGGCGCCGCGGTGGGCGTGGGGGCGGACCTTTTGGAGCGAGCCCAGGCCCTGGTGGACGCCAAGGTGGACGTGCTCTGCCTGGACAGCTCCCACGGCCACAGCCGCGGCGTGCTGGAGGCCGTGCGGGCGCTGAAGAAGGCCTTCCCGGACACGCCCCTTATTGCCGGCAACGTGGCCACCTACCAGGGCGCGAAGGATCTCATCGCCGCCGGCGCCGACTGCATCAAGGTGGGCATCGGGCCGGGCTCGATTTGCACGACGCGCATCGTCACCGGCGCCGGCATGCCCCAGATCACGGCGGTGGCGGAGGCGTCCCGGGCCTGCCGGGAGGCCGGCGTGCCCTGCATCGCCGACGGCGGCATCAAGTTCAGCGGCGACATCGCCAAGGCCGTGGCCGCGGGCGCCAGCGCCATCATGATCGGCAGCCTCTTCGCGGGCACCGACGAGGCCCCTGGCGAAACGATCTTCTACCTGGGCCGCACCTTCAAGGCCTACCGCGGCATGGGGTCCTTGGGCGCCATGAAGTCCGGTTCCAAGGACCGCTATTTCCAGGAGGGCAAGGACGACACCAAGCTCGTCCCCGAAGGCATCGAGGGCCAGGTCCCCTACAAGGGCCGCATGGCCGACCTCGTCATCCAGCTCATGGGCGGCCTGCGGGCCGGCATGGGCCTGAGTGGCGGCAAGGACATCGCCGATTTCCAGGCGAAGGCGGTCTTCGTGCAGATCACGGGAGCGGGGTTGAAGGAGAGCCACGCCCACGACGTGATGATCACCAAGGAAGCGCCGAACTACCGGATGGATTGATACCAATTAGCGTTCAAAGATTTATCTTTGAATATCCAAACCCGCAGAGGTTCTGGATCATGGGTTGGTCGGATTCGGCTTCGTGAAGTGCGCTGGAGAGTTGGTCGGTCACGGCTTTCATCGACGGAAAGAGGCGGTTGGCGAAGTGCTTCTCCCTGATGTGATCCCACAGGTGCTCGACGGGGTTGAGTTCGGGGCTGTAGGGAGGAAGGAACAGCAACCTCAGGTTCTGCGGCACCACCAGGTCGCTTGCGATGTGCCACCCGGCGCCGTCCATCACCATCAGGATGGATTCGTCCGGATGGCGCTCGGAGACGGTCGCCAGGAACAGGCTCATGGTCTCGGCGTTAACCCAAGGGAGGATCAGGCTCTCCATCACGCCATCGGAAGGGCTGATGGCGGCGAAGGCGTATGTGTACTCGCGGACGACGCCGTTGCGTACAACAGGCCGGATCCCCTTGGGCGCCCAGCAGCGGACGGGCCTGCTGAGGCGCCCGAAGCGGCCCTCGTCCTGAAACATCAGGCGGACGGGCCTGTTCAGCGCTTTGAGGCGGCCCGTTTCCTCAGCGATCTGCGCGTCGAGTTTTTTTTAGCGCGGACGAATCCTCAAGGCCCGCCTTGGGGTGTCGCGGGCGCGGGGCGATCTTGCGCCACCCATGGCGGCCGAGCAGGCGATAGATGGTGCTCTCCGGCACCTCTCGCCCCAGCGCCGCCTCGTAGGCCAGCTTGATTTCCGTGACC
>JBGASS010000356.1:0-3100 GCA_044229555.1 Holophagaceae bacterium | reverse complement strand
GCGTTCACCAGCACCATGGGCGTGGCGAGGCCCAGGGCGCAGGGGCAGGCCACCACGAGCACCGCGACCCCGGCCATGAGGGCCGCGGTGGGCGCCGATCCCTTGGCGTAGGCGAGGAAGCCCGCCAGCAGGGCCAGGGCGATGACCAGGGGCATGAAGCCGGCGGCGATGCGGTCCACCAGCAGCTGGATGGGGGGCTTCAAGGCCAGCGTCTGCCGCACCCGGGCGACGATCTGGGCGAGGCGGGTCGCGGCGCCCACCGCCGTGGCTTCGAGTTCAAGGGTGCCGACGGCCAGCAGGGTGCCCGCCAGCACGGGGCTGCCGGTCTTCATCTCCACGGCCTTGGGCTCGCCGGTGAGGCTGCTCTGGTCCACCCAGCCAAGGCCGGAGGACACGCGGCCGTCCACGGGAATGCGTTCGCCGGTCTTTACCCGCAGGCAGTCGCCTGCGGAGACCTGGTCCAGGGGCACCTCGGCCCACGCATTCCCATCCCACTTCTCGGCCCCCTTGGCGGCCAGCTGCAGCAGGCCGTGGACGGCACGGTGGGCCTTGCGCTTGGCGCCCCCCTCGATGGCCCGGCCGATGACCAGCAGGCTGACGAGCATCGAGGCGGTGTCGAAGTAGACGTGGTGGCTCTTCAGGACGACGGCAGCGTAGAGGCTCACGAGGAAGGCCATCACCGCGCCGAATCCCACGAGGCTGTCGGTGTTGGGGGCGCCCAGGCGCACCCGGCGCCAGCCGTTCTGGATGATGGGCCAGCCGCAGTAGAGGAGCACCGGCAGGGCCGCCAGGCCCGTGGTCCAGGTGAAGGCGTCGCGCACCACCAGGGGCATCGGATCCTTGTCGTAGACCCGCTCCATGAAGAAGAAGTTGCTGAACCACTCGGCGCCGCGGTCGTGGGCGAAGGTGGCGTACATGACCATGGCGCTCATCATGGCGTTGGCGCCCAGGACGATGGCGAGGACGAGGCGCAGGGCAGGGTGGACGCTGCGGGCCTCGTCCTGCTCCGCCGTGGGATCGCCCAGCTCCTTCGCCGGGAAGCCGTAGCGGCCCAGGCGCCTTGCGATGGCGTCCTTGGTCGCCCAGCCCGGGGCGTAGAGCACCTGGGCCACTTCGGAGACCGGCTCCACCACGGCCTTCACGACGCCCCGGTGGGACTGCAGCAGGCCCTCGATGAGGGGCGCGCAGGGGCCGCAGGCGATGTTCTCCACCTTCAGCCAGAGCTCCAGGTAGGGCCCCGGCGGCAGTTCGGCCTCCCCTTCGCCGCCCTTGAACTTTGGCCCCTGCTTCTTCGCCTCCTCGGGCCCGAGCACCTCGAAGACCTGGGCGCAGCCCGGGCAGCAGAACTCGTAGGCCGAACCTGTCACCGCTCGCCGCGTCCGGCCCTCGGCGATGGGGGAGAGGCAGAGGTCGCAGTGAGTGCGGGAATCGCCCGTCACGAGTCCATCCGCAGTAGCTTCACCCCAGCTGCGGAGAATTTCTTGCACCAGATTTCCTGACGGCCACGGGAAATGGGTATCCATGCAGTGATCTGCGGCGGAGCAACCTTGAGCTGGTCGTGCTCGGGAGTTCGAATGGACTCCAATTTCAATTCCAGTAGGGAGCTGGAGGAAGTCGGTCCCCGTCGCAGGTTTGCCCAGAGGATCCGAATCCAGGGCACTCGGATATCCGAAAGGTTGTTGACTTGTGGGAACACTGAAGTGGCGTTTCTGAAGCTGATCCCTTCCTCGTCGAGGGTGACGGCCAGCCAATCCGAGGTAGAGGGGATCAATGTGAACCACGTTCGGGAGGTTTCAATCCCACCGTCTGGGCCACCATGGAGGTACCTCCAGGCATGCCGCAATTCGAGGTCTCCAAGCACTCCAAAGGAAGGTGGAAGCGCATCAAGTGGAGCCCGAAATTCCACGGAAGGGAACATCGAGTGATACCTTTTCCAGATCCGAACTCTCCGCCACCAATAGGTGTTGAGTTCCACGACCACATGGACGGCGAAGAAGACCAGGGCGAAGGTCATGAACCTGAGAACGCTGTTGGAATCCAAGAATGCCGATTCCTCATTCATCAGGGCAATCCAACGCTTGTAGCGTAGGCGCTCGAAGGCACGTCCGCCTCAACCTTCCGTCTTCAGCGACTTTGCCAGAAGCTGGGTCCGGATGAAGGCGTCGATGTCGCCGTCCAGCACCTTCGCGGTCTGGCTGGTCTCTTCGCCGGTACGGTGGTCCTTCACCATCTGGTAGGGCTGGAGGACGTAGGAGCGGATCTGGGAGCCCCAGGCGACGTCGGCCTTCTCGCCCGATGCCGCGGCCACCTTGTCCAGGAACTTGCGCTGCTCCAGTTCGTAGAGCCGGCCCTTCAGCACCTTCATGGCAGTCGCGCGGTTCTTGATCTGGCTGCGCTCGTTCTGGCAGCTGACCACGATGCCCGTGGGCAGGTGGGTGAAGCGCACGGCGGATTCGGTGCGGTTCACGTGCTGGCCGCCGGCGCCGCTGGCGCGGAAGACGTCGATCTTCAGGTCCTTCTCGGGGATGTCGATCTCGATGGTGTCGTCCAGTTCCGGGGAGACGTAGACGGCGGCGAAGCTGGTGTGGCGGCGCTTGGCGGAATCGAAGGGGCTGATGCGCACGAGCCGGTGGACGCCGGCCTCGGCGCGGAGGTAGCCGTAGGCGTAGGGGGCGGTGACCAGGAAAGTGGCGCCCTTGATGCCCGCCTCCTCGCCGTCCTGGTAGTCCAGCATCTCCGTGGCCCAGCCCTTGGCCTCGCAGAAGCGCAGGTACATGCGCAGCAGCATGGCGGCCCAGTCCTGGCTCTCCGTGCCGCCGGCCCCCGGCGCGATGGCCACGATGGCGTTGTTCTGGTCCAGCTCGCCGCTCAGCATCATGCGCAGCTCGGCGTCCTCCACCGTCCGGCGCAGGTCCCCTTCCAGGGCCTCCGCCTCCGCCAGCATGGCTTCGTCGTCCTTGGAGAGTTCCAGGGCCGTGTCCAGGTCCTCCAGGCCGCCGTCCAGCTTCCGGGCCAGGGCGATGTCCGCCTGGAGCTGCCCGCGCTTCTGGAGCAGGGGCCGGGCGGCGTCGGGATCGTCCCAGAAGCCCGGCGCCAGGGT
>JBGASS010000355.1:0-3117 GCA_044229555.1 Holophagaceae bacterium | reverse complement strand
GTGGTGGTGACCATGGGCTTCCTGGATCAGCCGCCCAACGTCATCGGCGGCAAGGTGGGCGCCGCCCTCGTGGGCACCATGCTCGGCATCCTCATCAGCTACGGCATCGTGAAGCCCCTGGCCAAGAACATCGAGCAGGTGATGCACAACGAGGCCTGGTACTACAACATGCTGCGGGCCGGCCTCACCTCCTTCGGCAACGGGGCGGCCCCGGTCACCGCGGTGGAGTTCGCCCGCCGCAACATCCCCCACGCGGATCGGCCCGGCGCCGGCGAGCTGGAGGAAGTGGTCCGCCAGATCAAGCCGCGGTGATCGGCCATGTCCGAGCAACAGCAGCCTGAAGTCAAAATCATCGTCAAGAAGAAGAAGGGCGGCCACGGCGCCGCCCACGGTGGCGCCTGGAAGGTGGCCTACGCGGACTTCGTGACCGCCATGATGGCCTTCTTCCTCCTGATGTGGCTCCTGAACAGCGCCAATGCCAACACCAAGGCGGGCATCGCCGGGATGTTCAAGGACACGAACTTCTTCGCCACCGAGCGGGGCAAGGAGATCCTCTCCGAGCACGGGAAGGGCATCCTCCCCGGAGGGCGGGGGATGGCTCCGGGCCCTGATGGCGATGGCGGAGGCCCCGATCAGAACGCCCTGGAGGCCGCCGCGGAGCAGGAACGGAAGGCGATGCAGGAGACGGCCGACGCCATCGGCAAGGCCTTCCATGACGACCAGCTCCTCCAGGCCTTCGAGGATCAGCTCCAGATGGACTTCACGGACGAGGGCCTGCGCATCCAGATCAGCGACAAGGCCGCCCAGGTGCTCTTCGATTCCGGTTCCAGCCAGCTGAAGCCCTACACCCTGTCGGTGCTGAAGGAGATCGCCCGGGAGCTGGGCAAGCTGCCGAACCGGGTGGTCCTCGGAGGGCACACCGACAGCCAGCAGTACTCGGGAAAGGGCTACACCAACTGGGAGCTGAGCGCCGAGCGGGCCAACGCCGCCCGCCGCGTCATGGAATCGGTCCAGGGCGGCCTCCGGGTCGGTCAGGTGCGGCGCGTCACCGGATACGCCGACACGATCCCCATGGAGAACAAGGATCCCAAGGACCCCGCCAACCGCCGCATCAGCATCGTCGTGCTCAGCGCCGGCACCGAAGCCGCGGAAGCCCAGCGCACCCGCGCCAAGGCCACGAAGCCCGCCCACGAGGCCCCCGCGACCGAAAAGGGAAAGACCGAGGAGAAAGCTCCCGCCAAGCCGGAAGCCCACGGTCATTGACCCGCGCCCGCCGAGGGAGGCTCCACTCCCTGAGCCAAGGTGCGAAGGGGAGCCCTGCGCGAGCAGGGCGATCGGTGGAGGCGCGCAGCGCCCGCCGAGCCGGGATCCTCGATCAAAAAAGGAAACGCGCCGAGGGAGGCTCCACCTCCCTGAGCGCCTTGCGCGAAGGGGAGCCCTGCGCGAGCAGGGCGATCGGTGGAGGCGCGCAGCGCCCGCCGAGCCGGGATCCTCGATCAAAAAAGGAAACGCGCCGAGGCGGGCGCGTTTTCAACCGTTTGAAGTCATTTATTTTCAGTGTTTGGTTAAAATTTCATGTGAAAAGTTAAAAAAAAGTAAAAAGCAGGCTCCCGGGGTCACCCGTGGCTTGGCGAGTCCAGGCGGTCGGCCGACCGGAGGGCGACCTCCTGGACCACGGGGTCCGGGTCGAGGGTGAGAGCCTGGAGCTCGTTCTCCATCCCGGGGAGGCGGAGGCCGCCCAGGCGCCCCAGGGCGTGAGCCACCTCCACCCTCAGGCCGGGGTTCGGGTGAAGCCTCGCGATGCGAATGATCGCGAGGAGGGAGCGTGAGCTGGCCTCAGAGTCCTCGGCGAGGGTCTCCGTGCTGTGGTGAGTCATGGCTGCCTTTCGGTTTGGTGGATGGATATCTTACACAAAACAGTCATGACGCTAATTAAAATGTCTGACTTTTGAAGTTATGGAATTTTTGCCGAGTGGCTGTCAGGTCTGGGGGCATGGCTCCCCTCCACCGGAAGCGCGGCCGCCCACGGCGGGATGAGGATGCTGCCAGTGTCCGAAAGACACTCCGTGTCCCTATCGCCCTCTGGCAGGCCATCGAAGCCATGGCAGAGGAGGAGGGAGTCAGCACCCATGCCTGGATGCGCCAGGCCCTCGCCGAGAAGGCAGGAGTGGACGAGTCCGACAGCCAGCGTTAAGGTGGACGCCCTGGAGGCGCCATGCGCGGATTGGCCCTGTCTCTGCTCTGCCCCCTGATGGTCGCCCAGGAGGGCCCTTCCCCCGCCCAGGCGGAGGCCCAAAAGGCCGCCGGGCAGCGGGTCGCGGGATCGGCCGCGCCGGGAGCTGCAGCGAACGTGCTGGCAGCCCAGGGCCCCGTGGCAGCCGGCGCCCAGATCCTCACCGGCGCCCTCAGCGTGGAGATTCAGAGGCGCGTGGCCGCCAGCTCGTGGACGATGACCATGACGCAGAAGTTCGCCGCCGCCGCGATCGCGGACTTCTTCTCGAAGCGGGAGAAGCAGCCCTTCGCCGCGGCGAACGCCAAAGTGGACGGCCTGGTCGTGCTCACCTTCACCACGAAGGCCATGGACGAAGCGAAGGCCCGGGCCCTGTTCGTGGAAGGCGACCCCGTGAAGTGGCGGAAGACCGGATGGGACCGGGTGATCTTCACCGATGGGACGAGCGCCTGGGCGTTCGATACCAGCTCCGCCCCCTAGTGCACCATCCCCCCAAGCCACCCTTCAGCGGTGGCCTGCAGGCCCGCCTCCAGGCAGGCCTCGGCGTACCGATCCCGTAGGGCCCGGGCCTGCTCTGCGCTCGCCCCCGCCTCCAGCGCCGCGCACGTGGCGGCGTGGAGGGCGGCGAGCTCGTCGGGGGTCATGCGTCGATCGTAACCGGCCCCGGATCGAAGGCCCCGGCCAGGGCCCCGGGCGTGGGGGCCAGGACGTCGAGGCGCACGCCGGCCGCCTGGAGGACGTCCAGGGCGTACTCGGCGCACTGCAGGCCCTGGGAGGTGGGCCGGAGGCCGAAGGCGGCGCGGAGGGCGTCCACCCAGCCGTAGGGCTGCCCCAGGGAGCCCTCCAGGGCCACCTCCTCGGCGATGGGGCCCCAGGCCGCGCCCGTG
>JBGASS010000354.1:0-3126 GCA_044229555.1 Holophagaceae bacterium | reverse complement strand
CTTCGAAGCCTTTCGCGGCGGCCGCACCGGCGGCGAGGACCTCTTCGTGGGTGAGGGCTTCCGGGAGCATGCCCGCGCCCATGTTGCAGAGGCAGGAGATTCCGGCGGCCTTCAGGCCTTCATGGCGGGCAACGATGACTTCGGGGACGGTGCTCATCCCCACGGCGTCGGCCCCCAGGATCCGGAAGGCTCGGATCTCCGCCGGCGTCTCGTAGCAGGGGCCCGTCACGGCGACGTAGACGCCCTCCTGCAGCCGCTGCCCCGAGGCCGCGGCGGCGGCATGGAGCTGCTGGCGGAGGCCCTTGTCGTACGCGACGGTCATGTCGTGGAAGCGCGGACCCGGGGGCACGTTGGGGCCGATGCAGGGGTTGGTCCCGGTGAAGTTGAGGTGGTCGGAGAGGACCATCAGCTCCCCGACCTTGAAGAGGTGGTTGATGGCGCCGGCGGCGTTGGTGTGGAGCACCGCCTGGGCGCCCAGCCGCTTGAAGAGCCGCATGGAGGCCGTGACCACGGAGAGCGGATGGCCCTCATAGAAATGGAAGCGCCCGGCCTGCAGGACCAGCCGGCGGCCCTCCATCTCGCAGAAGATGAGCTTGCCGCTGTGGCCCGCCACGCCCTGGGCGGGAAAGCCCGGCAGCTCCGTGAAGGGGATCTGGACGCCGGACCGGGCCTCCGGGCTGTCCGCCAGAGCGCCCAGTCCCGAGCCCAGCACGATGGCCAGCTCCGGCGCGAAGGGCGCGCGCGCCTTCAAGGCCGACAGGGCGGATTCCAGCTGCATGGGCGCTCCGGTCTAGTTGGCGAGATCCAGTGAAACGGTGGCGGTGATGTCGGGGGCCCGGGTGCCGGGGCTCAGCAGCTGGACGCGGACGAGGTAGACCAGCGGCGCGTCCTTGTTCCCGCGCAGGACGATCCTCGAGCCCGGGGTGGCGGTGCCTGAGAATTCATAGGCCAGCCCGGAAGAGAGGAAGCGGACCTCCACCGAGGTCCCGGCGGGTAGGGCCGCGGGCGTGGTGGTCACGTGGAGGGTGTAGGCGATGTCCTTGCTGAGCGTCAACCGGGCATAGGCCACTTCGCCCGCACTGGTGTTCGGGAAGACACCGTTCACCGCCTCCGACTTCAGCATGGAGAGGGCCAGAGGGGGGAGAGGGGCGGCCAGGCTGTTCGGATCCGCGCCCCACGCGACGACATAGAGCGAACCGGCGCCCGTGGTGGGCCGGGGCCATGGAATGTTGTAGGGGGCGGCGAGGGCGGTCAGCACGGCGTCCGTGAAGATCAGCGCGAGGTCCACGGGCTCCGAGGCGGTCTTGGCCTCCTTCAGGCGCCCCAGCTGCAGAAAGGCGTTGGGACGGTCGGTGAGGTCCGCCGGGGAGAGGATCCCGAAGTACCGCGCCGCAGCCGCGTTATTGATTTTCGCCCAGTCAGTCGGCGTGCCTGGATTGGGCAGGCTGTTCGCCTTCAGGATCACGTCCCAGGCCAGGGCCGCCATGGCCGGGCCTGAGGCAGGGCCGCTGGCGAAGGAGCCCAGGCTGCGGATGTCCTGGTTCAGGGAGGAGGCCGGGGTGGTGTCCGCGAGGTAGGGGGATTTGAGGATCGAGGCCGCCTGCGCGTAGGGCAGCGCCTCCAGGAGCGCCACGTCCGGGGAGAGGTCCGGCAACGCCTTCCCCGTGATGGTGGTGGAGACCAGCCCGAGGGCCCAGAGGCCGTTGCGGGCCATCATCGGGAGCAGCACGCCCTCGTCGAAGGCGTCGTCGTTCGAGGCTCCACCCTTGATGGAGCCGAAGTAGTGCAGGAAGGGCGTCGAGGTCTCGCTGTCGTAGGACAGGGGGAATTTCGTCCGGTCGTACTCGATGAAGGAACCCTGGACGTCCGAGACCCCCGGGCGGTAATGCAGGTCGAGGGTTCGCCCCGGGCTCGAGATCCCGAGTCCGCTGTTGTTGTAGGCGTAGGCGGTGTCGAGGATCGCCAGGACCCGGCTGCCGGTCCCCGTGCTCTCCTGGGTGGCGTTCGCGATCTGGGCTCCCGTCGGGATGGTGAGCCACCACTTGTCCGTGAGGCCCACGTCGAAGGTCACCGTCCCGTTGGCAGAAGCCTTGGCGCCGGGGGTGGGGTTTCCGGCCGGGGCGCTGCCGTCGAGGCCCTTCCGCAGGGCGTACAGGACGCGCTCGCCCACCGGGAGGCCGCTCCGGATGCCGTTCGGATCGCCGATGACCCGTACCGCGCCGGTGCCCAGGATGGGCAGGGAGCTGATGACCTCCACGAAGGCGTCCGTGTCCTTGGGCACGTCGCTGATCGTCGCCGTGCCGGTGGAATCGGTGCCCTGGGCCAGGTTGTTGAGCCAGACCCGGGTCTTCGTCCCATCGGGATTCGTTTCATCCTTCGCCTGCCAGATCCGGACCTGAACGCCCCGGGCCGGCATCGATTTGAAATTCGCGGCGTTGGTTTCCAGGCCCGTGGGTACGCCGTTGGCATTGGTGACCAGGGGAATGCGCGTGTAGTTCACCTTGACGGTCATGGTGACGACCCCCGTCCCCGAGGGACCGGAGTTGTCCGAGTTCTTGCCACCGCATCCCGGGAGCAGGAGGAGGGCGGAGGCCGCGGCCAGGGTGGCGACAGGGCGCCTCAGGAGGGTGATCCACGCCATTCAGAACCTCGAAAACACAAGAATTGTCAGGCTACCACGGGGCGGCTCCGCGGCCTCGAGGGAATGGCGGCGCCCAGCCTCCCGTGCGTCCGGAGCGGCATAGGTTCGGGGATCGGCGCGAGCCCTCCCCGGATCGGCTCCCTAGCGGCGGATATCGCCCACCAGGGCGTTCTGGGCCATCAGTTCGGCCGGGATCTCGTCTGCGTCGTTGAGGAAGGGCAGGGGGTTCTGGTGCTCGCCGGCGAGCCGGAGCTCGAAGTGCAGATGGGGGCCGGTGGCGTTGCCCGTGCGGCCCACTTCGGCGATCTTCTGCCCCCGCCGGACGATCTCGCCGATCTGGACGAAATTCGAACGGTGGTGGGCGTAGTGGGTGATCACGCCATTGCCATGGTCCACGGTGACGTAGTTGCCGTACTGGCGGTGGCGGCCCACGCCGACGACCTGGCCGTCCAGGGCCGCGTAGACGTCGGTGCCGATGGGGGCGG
>JBGASS010000353.1:0-3142 GCA_044229555.1 Holophagaceae bacterium | reverse complement strand
GCGGGTTCCGGGGCTTCCCCGCAGGATTCCCGGTGGGGCCCGCGGCTCGACGCCCTGATGGCCCAGGGCCGCCTCAGCCTCGCGGAGGTGGAGGCCCTGGCCCTGGCGGCCATCCAGGGGCAGGAGGCGCCGCCGTCCTGGACGGACCTCCAGGTGGAGGACGAGGACACGCTGACCTCCGCCGGGGGCCACTACCACGACCTGGTCCTCATCGGCGAAGGCGCCACGGCCCGGGTCTACCGGGCCTTCGACGCCCTGCTCAATCGCCGGGTGGCCCTGAAGTTCCTCAAGGCGGGGCCGGGCCTGGATCCGCAGGCCCTGCTGGCGGAGGCCCGGGCCCAGGCCCAGATCGAGCATCCCAACGTCTGCCGCATCTACGAGATCGCCGGGAAGGGCGACAAGGCCTTCCTGGCCATGCAGCTGGTGGAGGGACCCAGCCTGGCCCAGGCGGCGCCGGACCTGGACCTGCCGTCCCGGATCCGCATCGTGCGGGACCTCGCCGAAGGCGTGCACGCCGCCCACCGGGTGGGGCTGGTGCACCTGGACCTGAAGCCCGGCAACGTGCTGCTGCAGCGCGGGGAGAAGGGCGGCCTCACGCCCCTGGTCACGGATTTCGGGATGGTGCGCAGCGAGGGCGCGCCCAGCCCCGGCGGCTGCCCCATGGGCACACCGCCCTACTCGAGCCCCGAGCAGCTGCGCCTCGACATGGCGGCGGTGGACCGGCGCAGCGACGTCTACTCCCTGGGCGTGGTGCTCTACGTGCTCCTAGGCGGGGCGCTGCCCTTCCCGGCGGAGCGCTTCAGCGACCTGCTGGCGGCCATCGCGGAGGATCCGCCCGTTCCCCTCCGCCGGCGCTGGCCCGAGTGCCCCCTGGACCTGGAGCGCGTGGTCTCGAAGTGCATGGAGAAGGAGCCCCTCCTCCGCTACGACAGCGCCCAGGCCCTCGCGGACGACCTGCAGCGCTACCTCGACGGGCATCCCCTCCAGGCGAATCCCGCCTCCCGGTCCTACCGCCTGCAGAAATGGATCCGGCGCAACCGCCCCCTCGCGTGGACCGCGGCGACGGGCCTGGGGGCGGTCCTCGCCACCTCCGCCCTGCTCGGCTATCAGGCCTGGTTCAACCTGCGCCAGGGAGAGTGGGCCCAGCGCTTCGAGCAGGAGGTGGACGAGCTGGAGAACTTCCTTGGAAGGGTCTACAGCCAGCCCCCCCACGACCTCGGTCCCGACTTCAAGCAGGCCCACGCCCGCATCGAGGCCCTCGGGCAGCAGATGGCCTCCGGGGGCCGGACCGCCCAGGGGCCGGGCCACTACGCCCTGGGCCGGGCCCACGCCCTGATGGGGGAGACGCCGCCCATGGATCATTTCCAGCGGGCCTGGGACCTGGGCTTCCGGACGGCGCCCCTGCGCTGGGAGATGGCGGACCGGATGATCCAGCGCTACCGGGTCCTCCAGAACCAGGTCCCCCGCGACGCGGAGGAGCGCGACCGCCTCATGGCCTACCTGGCGTCCGCCTACCTGGAGCCCGCCAAGCGGATCCTGGCGGAGACGGGGCAGGCGCGGCGGAAGCGGGGCTACGGGCGGGCGCAGGTCGCCCTCGCCGAGGCGGACGGGAACTACCCGGACATGCTCCGGCTCCTGAAGGCGGAGCGGGAGGCCCGCCCCTGGGACTTCCAGACCTGGATCGACGAGGCCGACGCGGTGAAGGACCAGGCCTGGATCATCGCCCTGGACGAGGGGCTCATCGCCGCCTACGCCGTGGGGGCCGGGGAGCGGCCCCGGATTCCCAGACCCGCGGCGGCGGAGGCGATCCGGCGCCACCTGGCCCGCAGCGAGGAGCTCTTCCGCGAGGCCCTGCGGCTGGCGCCGAGCTGCCCGGACGTCTACCGGGGCATCGCGGGCCGGTGGCATCTGCTGGCCGCCTGCAGCCTCCCGGAGTCGCCGGAGGCCACGGCGCGCACGGAGGAATGGCTGGCCCGGGGCCTTCGCCTCGCGCCCTCCCACCGCAGCCTGCTGGGCACCAAGGCGGTCTACCTGCGCCTGGACCTCCGCATGCGCCGCATGGAGCGGGGCGAGGACATCGCCGCGCCGCTGGCGGAAGGGCGCCGCTTGCAGGCCTGGCTCCGCGGGGGCGAGATTCCCCGGGTGGAGGAGGCCTTCGACCAGGTCCTCGTGGATTCCATGGCGGGGCGGGTCGCCCCGGTGGACTGGAACCGGGTCCTGGACGCCGAGGATTCGGCCGCCCGGGGCCTGCCGGTGGAGGAGGATCCCCGCGCCGAATGGGCGAGGCGGCCCCTCCATTTCGACGAGCTGCTCCTGGAATCCGGCGGCGATCCTTCCCCGCCCCTGCGGCGCGTGATGGCGTGGACCACCCGGGGGCGGGGCAAGCTCTCCCTCCAGACCTACGGCTGCTTCATGGCCCGGGCCTGGCTGCGCATCGCCGAGTACCGCCTCCTGCGGGGCGAGGATCCCGGCGAGGCCCTGGCGGAATCCTCGCGCCGGCTCGCGGAACTGCCCGTGCCGACGCTCGAGGCCCGCCATCTGCGGGCCTGGCGCGGCCGCCTCGGGCTGAGGGCCGGACCGGGATCCGCGGCAGAGCTGGAGAAGGCCCTCGAGGAACTGCGGGCGGGGCTCGCGAAGGCGCCGGCGGACCGGGAAGCCTTCCGCGCCCGGCTGCAATGGGTGGATGGAATCCTGCTCCTGGGGGAGAAGGGAGTGCCTGCCGCGGGGACGCGCCAAGAGGCCCAACGCCAGTTGGAGCGGGCGGAGGCCTTCCTGCCCGGCAGCGCGGAAGTGGCGGAGCGGCGGGCCCGGCTGCTCCTCGCCCAGGCGAGAACAGATCCCCGCCCCGAACCGCTGCTGCGGGAGGCCCTCGCCCATGCGACGGCGGCGGCGGGACCGAGGAAGACGGCAAAGAGCGGCGGCGCGGCCCCGTCGATCCCGCCCTGGCTGGCGGAGCTGCCCCATCCGGGGCGGATCCTGGCCCTCCAGGCGGCGGTGGAGGCGGAATGGGCGAAGGCCGTCCCCGGTCCGGCCGGCCAGGAACACGCCCGCCGAGCCGCCCGGTGCCTCCGGCAGGCCCTCGCGGAGAACCCGAACCTGGCACGGTCCCTGGCCCCCCTCCAGGAAGCCCTGCGGCCCGGGG
>JBGASS010000352.1:0-3148 GCA_044229555.1 Holophagaceae bacterium | reverse complement strand
GATTCGGGCCTGAGCCACCTGGCGGCCGCCTGCGGCACCCCCATCCTCGCCCTCTTCGGCCCCACGCCTTCTGCGGCCTCGGGCCCGCGAGGGCCCAGGGTCCGCGCCCTGCACCGGAGCGGCGTCAAATGCGCCCCCTGCGAGACGCGGAGCTGCTTCACGGAAGGCCATCCCTGCCTGGAGGGCATCGCCCCGGAGGAAGCCTGGGAGGCCCTGACCGCATTGCTGAGGTAGCCCGCTAGACTGATGGATTCCCGAGGTCCCCATGCGTCTGCCCCTCCTGCTGCTCCTGCCCGCCGCCGTCCTCGCCGCCCAGGACGTCCCGGTCATCGCCTTCGACAAGACCCACCACGATTTCGGCAAGGTCTCGCCGGACCGCAAGGTCACCCACAAGTTCAAGGTCACCAACACCGGCAAGGCCGTCCTCAGCATCACCAACCTGAACGCGAGCTGCGGCTGCACCTCCACGGTGGTGGGCAAGTGGTCCCTGGCCCCCGGGGAAAGCTCCGAGATCGAGGCCACCTTCGACCCCAAGGGGCAGCGCGGCGTGGTGCGGAAGTCCATCACGGTCTTCTCCACGGATCCGAAGAACGCCATGTACACCCTCACCTTCGAGGCGGACGTGGTGCAGGACGTGATGGCCAAGCCCGCGGGCCTCTTCTTCCCGGACGTGCTGCGGGCCACCCCCCGCAAGAGCGCCCTCCGCCTGGAAAGCGGCAACGGCCAGCCGGTGAAGGTCACCGACGTCTCCGCCCCTGGCGCCGCCTACCTGTCCTGTCACCCTCGACGGCCGCAAGGTCCCGGACGGCCAGCTGCGGGGCGCGGACTGGCTCACCATCCGCACCGCGAGCGCCCAGGTGCCGGTGATGTCCATCAGCGTGCAGTGGGAGCTGAAGCCCATCATCGCCTCGACCCCGGAGCGGGTGGCCTGGGTCGAAGCCGCCGGCAAGGAACAGAGCGCGCTGGTGAAGCTGCGCCACACCGAGGGCAAGAGCTTCCGCATCACCGGCGCCACCCCCAGCAGCCCCCTGCTGAAGGTGAGCGGCCTGGGCCCCGCCAGCGCTCCGGAGCACACGCTCACCGTCGTCTTCGCCGCCTCGGCCAAGGCCGGCACCTACAACGAGACGCTGGTCCTCGCCACCGACGATCCGGACATGCCCAAGCTCGCCCTGCGGGTGGCCGCCGTGCTCCGCTGATCCTCCGGTCCAGCCCGGCGTGAGCCCCTCCAAGGCGTCGCACCTCACGGCGGCCCTCGCCGTGGCCTCCGCCGCGGTGGCCTGGGGCTGCGCCTTCCCCGCCACCCGCTTCCTGCTGGACGCCGGGCTGTCCGTGGGCGCCCTGCTGACCCTGCGCTTCGCCATCGGCGGCCTGGCCCTCCTCGTCATCGCCCTGGCCACCGGGGTGGCCTGGAAGCGCCAGGACCTGCGGGACGGCCTGGTGCTGGGCGCCGTGCTGGCGGCCCTCTTCTGGCTCCAGACCGACGGCCTGCGCTTCACCACCACCACGAAGAACGCCTTCATCACCGGCCTCTACGTGATCTTCACGCCCATGGTGGCCCTCGCCGCCGGCGACCGGCTCCGGCCCGTCCACGGCGCCGCCGCCGGCGTGGCCTTCCTCGGCCTGGCCCTGCTGGTCTTCCGGCCCGGGGAGAGCTTCGGCGGCTGGCATCCCCGGGGGGACACCTTCACGCTCCTGAACGCCATCCTGGTGGGCGTGCACATCGTGCTCACCGCCCACTACTCCCGCCGGGCCGATCCCTGGGTGCTGGCCTTCGTGCAGGTGGCCCTCGTGGCCCTGGTCTCGACCCTCATGGCCCTGGCCTTTCCGGAACTCTACGGATTCCATGGGGGGCGCGGCCTGGGGCGCCCGGCGGTCTGGATCGCCCTGGGCTTCCTCGGGCTCCTGGCGACGACCCTCGCCTTCTGGCTGCAGAGCCGTTTCCAGGCGGACCTGGGGGCCACGGAGGCCGGGGTGCTCCTCAGCATGGAGCCCGTGTGGGCGACCCTGCTGGCGGTGAGCGGCCTGGTGCCCGGGATCCAGGACCGGCTTTCGCCCCTCCAGTGGGGCGGGGCGGCCCTCCTGCTGGCCGCCGCCCTCCTGGCCGAGCTGGGGCCGCGCCTGTTCCGCGCCGCCCCGGCGGCGGAGGATGCCATCGGCTGAAGGGGCCGGAGGTCACAAAGCGGGGCCGCGGCCTGGAGGCGGGCAGCGCCAGGGTTTAGGCTGGGATGGAAGGAGTCCTCCATGTTCATCGTCACCGGCGGCGCGGGATTCGTGGGCAGCAACGTCGTCAAGGAGCTCAACCGGCGGGGGCACACGGACATCCTCGTGGTGGACAACCTCGGGAACGGTGAGAAGTTCCGGAACCTCGCCGACCTCGCCATCGCCGACTACATGGACAAGCGCGAGTTCCGCGCGCGGGTGGAGGGGGGCAAGCTGGGCTTCACCCCCACGGTGATCCTGCACAACGGCGCCTGCTCCGACACCATGGAGACCGACGGCCGCTACATGATGGAGAACAACTTCGGCGACTCGAAGACCCTGCTCCACTGGGCCCTCCTCCACAAGGTGCCGATGGTCTACGCCTCCAGCGCCGCCACCTACGGGGGCAGCCGGGACTTCGCCCCGGAGCCGCGGAACGAGCGCCCGTTGAACGTCTACGGCTATTCCAAGCTGCTCTTCGACCAGCACGTCCGCAGCCTCATGCCCCACATCCAGACGCCGGTGGTGGGCCTGCGCTACTTCAACGTCTACGGCCCCCGGGAGCAACACAAGGGCCGCATGATGAGCGTGCTGCACCAGCTCCTGAAGCAGCTGCGGGAGACGGGCGCGTGCCGGCTCTTCACCGGCAGCGACGGCTACGGCGACGGCGAGCAGGTCCGGGACTTCGTGTTCGTCGGCGACATCGTGGACCTCAACCTCCACTTCGCCGGCGCCGACATGGTGAAGGGCATCTTCAACGCCGGCAGCGGCGCCGCCCGCAGCTTCAACGCCATCGCCGCGGCCCTCATCAAGCACCTCGGCCAGGGCCGCATCGACTACATCCCCTTCCCCGACGCCCTGCGGGGCAAGTACCAGAGCTTCACCCAGGCCGACCTGAAGACCCTGCGGGCGGCGGGCTATTCCCGGCCGTTCACGGCGCTGGAGTCCG
>JBGASS010000351.1:0-3152 GCA_044229555.1 Holophagaceae bacterium | reverse complement strand
CATCACCAAGGTGGAGGCCCTCGGCCCTGCCGGATGGGTGGAAGGCAGCCGGACCCGGACGAGCGTGGACCTCGCCACCCTCGGTCCGCCGGCGAGCCAGTCCCTGGGCGGCCTCGTGCTGCCCCCCGCCACCTACACCGCGCTCCGGCTGACTTTCGAATCCCCCGCCTCCGCGCGTCTCGCGGATGGCCGCACGGTCCCGGTGGCGGTGCCCGTGCCCCTCGCCGCCGCGCCCATCACCTTTTCCGCCGGCGATATCGCCGCGGTGGACCTGGCGGTGATCCTGGATCCGGGCCGCAGCCTCCAGTTCCGCAACGGCGGCTACGCCCTGATGCCCAGCCTCCTGGCGGTGGACCGGCGCCGTTCGGGCGCCATCGCCGGCCGGCTCACGGAGAGCAACGGCCAGCCCCTGCCGGGCGCGGTGGTGTCCGTGCAGTGGTTCGAAGGCCTGGGGGATCCCCGCATCGCCCGCCGGACCCTGACCAAGGCCGATGGCGCCTACAGCCTGGACCTCCTGCCCTTCGGCGTCGCCCACCACCTGGTGTCCTGGAGCACCGCCGGGGCCCGCGCCTTCGAGCCCCGGGCCACCGCGGCCTTCACGCCCTCCAGCGCCCAGGCCGCCTTCACCGCGGATCTCGTGGTGCCGCCCCGGGCCGACAGCGCCGCCGTCACCGGAACGATTACCCCGTCTGCCACCCCCAGCCAGTCGGACCCGACAGCGCCGCCGTCAGCGGCACCATCACCCCGCCCGCGTCCCCCAGCCAGTCGGACGAGGTGGAACTCACCTACGGCCCCATCCAGGCCGGCAGCGAGGCGATGCTCTTCATCGTCGGCGCCCGGCCGGCCTCGGTGCAGGCTGCGGAAACCTACGCCTTCGGCCCCATCCCCCAGGGCAGCACCTACCAGCTGCGGGCGCGGCGCCGGACCTGGGCCGCCGATGGGAACGCCTCCATGTCCACCCAGTTCAGCACGGACCTTGGTTTCCTGACGGGGATCACACACGTGGTGGACTTCCAGTTCTGAGCTTGGCGCGAACCGGGCGGCGGCGGAGAATGGACGGCTGCCGGAGGCCTTCCATGAGCGAGTGCACCATCCCGACCCTCACGCCGATGGAGGTGGTGGAGCAGAAGTCGGCCCTCCCCGCCGGGTTCAAGGCGGACATGGCCGACCTGCGGAATCTGGACCTGATGGCGCCGGCACTGGAGCTCATCCGCCGCGCCAGCTCGCGCCTGCCCCAGGATGTCATCGACGCCCTGGTGAAGGGCCGCGACGCGGAGGAGGAGGGCTCCCGCGCCTTCAACACCCTCAACGACATGGTGAAGAACATCCTCCTGGCGGACGGCCACGTGACGCCCCTCTGCCAGGACACCGGCACGGTGATCTTCTTCGTGAAGCACCCCTACGGCCTCAGCCAGGCCAGGGCCAAGGCCCAGATCCGCGCCGCGGTCGTCGAGGCCACGAAGCGCGTGTGGCTGCGGCCCAACTGCGTGGAGAGCCTGACGGGCAAGAACACGGGCAACAACCTCGACCCCTTCCACGAAGGCCACCCGGTGGTCCACTTCGAGGAGTGGGAGAAGCCGGAAATCGAAGTGGCCGTGATGCTCAAGGGCGGCGGCTGCGAGAACGTGGGCGCCCAGTACCGCCTGCCGGACGTCACCATCGGCGCGGGCCGGGACATCGGCGGCGTGCGCAAGGCCATCATTGACGCGGTGGTGAAGGCCCAGGGCCAGGGCTGCAGCCCCGGCATCCTCGGCGTGGCCATCGGCGGCGACCGGGTGACAGGCTACGAGAAGAGCAAGGAGGTCATCCTCCGCAAACTCGGCACGCCGAACCCCGACCCCAAGATGGACGCCTTCGAGAAGGCCATCACCAGCGACCTGAACACCCTCGGCATCGGCCCCATGGGCTACGGCGGCAACACCACGGTGCTAGGCGTCCACGTGGAGGAGATGTTCCGGCATCCCGCCAGCTTCTTCGTGAGCATCAGCTACATGTGCTGGTCGAGCCGGCGGCGGGTGATGACGATTGGAGCCGAGGGTGGAATTACCTGGGATTGATCACCAATTGGACCGGGATTTGAGAGCGGTCTCCTGGCTGCCTATCGGAGTCTTGATCATCGTGGAGTGCTTGCTGTGGATCCCGGTGGCCAAAGCTTGGCGAACTCCATACAACTCGCTGGATACATCGATTTTCGAGTTGGGCATCATTCTGATCTCCCTGGTGTGCCTGGTCTGGGGAGTGGTGAAAGGGGTCCAGGACAGACCTATTCAAGCTGTCGTACTTCTCAGTTCTGCGCTCGTTACGATTTCGATTTTCATGTATCAGCTGGCAATTCCGATTCACTGAACGAGGCCTCCCATGATCCGGCTCACCACCCCCATCTCCGAAGACCAGATCCGCCAGCTCAAAGTGGGCGATGAAGTGCTCCTCAACGGGAAGGTCGTCCTCTCCCGCGACATGGGCCACAAGTACATGAAGGAGAACCATCCCGACTGGCTGAAGCCCATCCTCGAAGGCATGGTGATCTACCACTGCGGGCCGGTGGTCCGCAAGGAGCCCGACGGCTCCTGGACCTTCGTGGCGGCGGGGCCGACGACGTCCATCCGCGAGGAGCCCTATCAGGCGGACGTCATCGACACCTACAAGGTGCGCGGCGTCATCGGCAAGGGCGGCATGGGCAAGAAGACCTCCGACGGCCTGGTGAAGACCGGCGCGGTGTACCTCCACGCCACCGGCGGCGCCGGCGCCCTGCTGGCGGCCCAGGTACGGCGCGTGGTGGACGTGCACATGCTGGAGGAGTTCGGATCGCCGGAGGCCTTCTGGGTCATCGAAGTGGAGGACTTCCCCGTGGTGGTCACCATGGACAGCCACGGCGGCAGCCTCCACGAGCTGGTCCTCGCCGAGAGCCAGGCCCGCGCCAAGGCGCTGACGGCATCGTGACGCTGCTTTCGTGATCCAGTCCTGGAGCGACCTCCGCCTCGATCTGGCGGCGGCCCTGGCGGAATTCCTGGAGCCCCTCGAGGCCCGGGCCGAAACGGCGCGCTGGTTCGAGGAAGGCCTCGGCAGGACGCCGGCCTGGATGGCCGCCCACGGCTCCGAGGATGTGCCCGACGTGGCCCGACGGCAGATCAGCGCGTGGGTGCGCCGCCGCC
>JBGASS010000350.1:0-3153 GCA_044229555.1 Holophagaceae bacterium | reverse complement strand
GAGGCGGCGCCCGGCCTCCTCGAGGCCCTCGCCCTGCGCGCCGACTCAGCGATGTGGGTGAAGGACCGCAACCCCGTCGCGAACGCGGCGCTCCTGGCGGCCCTGGATTTCCCGGCTTCCCTGGCCTGGGCCCGGAGCGCCGCCGCGAGCGCCGCGGCCCGGGCCTCCGCGGCGGAAGGATCGGTCCTGGATGCCACGTGGACCGCCCATGGTCCGTCCCTCGCCGAGGCCGCGCCGTGAGGACCCGCCTGCGCGTCCGCCGCCAGGACGGACCGGGCCAGGCCCCCCGCTGGGAGGTCCGGGAAGTCCATCACGAGGAGGGCCGCACGGTGCTCTCCGCCCTCCTGGAGCACCACGGCGAAGTGCCCGCGGTGGCGCTGGAGGCCTCCTGCCTGGAGGAGGCCTGCGGCAGCTGCGCCATGCTCATCAACGGCCGGGCGCGGCTGGCCTGCGGCACGCTGCTGGAGGGCCTCGCGGACAAGGACGGGCTCGTCACCGTGGAACCCCTCTCCAAGTTCCCCGTGGTGCGGGACCTCGTGGTGGACCGCGGCCGGATCGGGGGGGACCTGCTGCGGGTGGACGCCACCGCCGGGGAGGCGCGCGTCGCAGATCCGGTCCGGATCCAGGACCTGGCCGCCTGCGTCGCCTGCGGCGCCTGCCTGGAGGCCTGTCCGAACTACGGCGCCAGCGAGGCGCGGGGCGTCCCCTTCATCGGCGCCACGGTCCTGCACGAGGCCCGGGTCTCGAACCTCCTCAACGCGGACAAGGGCAGCCGCGCCGCCCGCATGGAAGCCCTCATGGGCAGCGGCGGCATCGCCGACTGCGGCAACGTCCAGAACTGCGTGAAGGCCTGTCCCAAGGAGATCCCCCTGGCGGAGAGCATCGCGGAGCTGGGCCGGGACACCACGGTGCACGCCATCAAGCGCTGGCTGTTCCGCTAGGGCGGCCTCAGGCCTTCCTGGCCTTGCGCCCCTTGGCGAAGCCGCGCAGCTGGGGCATCTCGCGGGGCTCCCGCGCGAGCTTCCACACGCGGACGTCCTCGAAGCCCGCGGCCGCGACCATCGCCCCCAGGCAGTCGAGGGTGGGCACCCACCAGTTGGTGGCGTTGCCGGCGTACTGGTCGCCGGGATAGAACTCCATCACCAGCTGGCCTCCGGGATAGCCCCGGCCGAAGCCGCCCCGGTAGGGGCTGAAGTCGTCCAGGATGGCGCTCTCCACGTAGAGCTCGCCGTCGCACAGGGCGCCGAGGCGGTCCAGGGCCAGGAGGGGATGGCGGAGGTGGTAGAGGACGCCGAAGCAGAGCACCACGTCGAAGCGGCCGAGCCGCGCCTCGTCCGCGGCGTAGACGTCCAGCTCCACGCGCCGGCAGCGGTCCTCGCCGTGGCCCAGGGCCGCGCGGCAGAGGTCGAAGGTCTCCCAGGCGCGCCGGTCCTCGTTCCCGAGGCGGCCGATGAAGTCCGAGAAGTCGTCGATGGCGACCACCTCGCGGGCGCCCCGCCGCAGCGCCTCGAAGGTCCAGTAGCCGTCCCACGCGCCCACGTCCAGGACCCGCAGGCCGTCGAGACGCTCGGGCAGGCCGTAGGCCGGCGGATGCAAGGGCGCCCAACCCGGCGTCACCACGCCATGGGGCAGCTCGATGCGGTGGTACCAGTAGGGGAAGGCCTTCACTGCGGCTTCCAGCGCTTCCTTGTCCAAGGCCTCTCCAGCGGGATCCTCCAGTCTAGGAGCGAATCCGGAGGGGTTCGAGGGGATCGTGGCGAAGCCGCGTTCCCGGCTATGTCGGGTATCACAAGTGCCGGCGAGGGAGACCATGGTTTTCAGGCACCTGAAGCCCCTGGCAGACCATGGAAACTTCCGTCTCCGGTTCCTCGTGAACCCACCGCCCGACGGAGATCACAACCCCTGTTGCCCTGGTTGCCACCTCGGACCAGCTCCTCTAGGTTGATTCCGGCGGTCCAAGCGCAGGCCGATCCAACGGTGTGGGCCTTGGAATCGTCCCCGAAGGGAGACTCGATCCCATGTCCTCAGGCACAACGACCCCGGTCCGCGACTTCATCGACTCGATCCCGGCCAAGCATCGGAAAGATCCGCATGCCCTGCTGCAGATCCTCATCCAGATCCAGCACGCCTACCATCACGTCCCCCGGGAAGCGGCGGCGCGGATCGCCGAGGAGATGGGCCTCCCGCTGGTGATGGTGCAGGGCCTGCTCAGCTTCTACAGCTTCCTGAGCGCGGAACCCCAGGGCGACTACGTCATCCACTTCAGCGACAACATCACCGACCAGATGCTGGGGAGCCGGGAGCTGGCGGCGCGCCTGTGCCAGGGGCTCGGGGTGAAGCTGGGCGAGACGCGGCGGGATGGCCGGGTGAGCGTCCACCTCACGTCCTGCACGGGGATGTGCGACCAGGGGCCGGCGGCCCTGGTGAACTACCTGCCGGTGACGCGGCTGGACCAGGCGCGCATCGACCGGATCGCGGACCTGGTCAATGCCCGGGTTCCCCTCGAGGACTGGCCCCGGGAGTTCTTCCTCGTGGACAGCCAGATCCGGCGCTCCGACGGGGTCTTCCGCAAGCCGGTCGAACCCGGCGCCGGGATCCGCGCCAGCCTGGAGCGCGGCGGGGCCTTCCTGCCGGAATGGGCCGAGGACATGGCGCCCAACGACGCCCGCAAGCATCAGCTGGAACGGGGAGGGGCCGAGACCCTGAAGGAGATGTACAGCTCCGGACTGCGGGGCCGGGGCGGCGCCGGCTTCAAGACCGCCATCAAGTGGGAGTCGGTCCGCGACAGCAAGATGGGCGGCCGCTACGTCCTCTGCAATGCCGACGAAGGGGAGCCGGGAACCTTCAAGGACCGCGTCCTCCTCACCGGCTACGCGGACATGGTGTTCGAAGGCATGGCCATCTGCGGGCACGTGGTGGGCTCGAAGAAGGGCATCCTCTACCTGCGCCAGGAATACTGGTACCTGAAGGAACACCTCGAATCGGTGCTCGACCGCCGCAGGAAGGCGGGGCTGCTGGGCGCGGCGATCCTGGGCACCCCCTTCGAGTTCGACATCGAAGTGCTTTTCGGCGCCGGCGCCTACATCGGCGGGTTGGAGACCGCCTTGATCACGAGCATCGTGGGCCGGGGGGGGATCCCCCGCCGGCGCTGGC
>JBGASS010000349.1:0-3159 GCA_044229555.1 Holophagaceae bacterium | reverse complement strand
GAGGTCTTCGCCTCCCACCAGGAACTCTTCGCCCGCCTGCACGAGCGGCAGGCGCCGGAGACCCTCTTCATCACCTGCTCCGACAGCCGCATCAACCCGAACCTCATCACCCAGACCCTGCCGGGGGAGCTGTTCATCCTGCGTAACGCGGGGAACATCGTGCCCCTCTACGATGAGCAGCACGGCGGCGAGGCGGCCACCATCGAGTTCGCGGTGGCGGCGCTCAGCGTGAAGGACATCATCGTGTGCGGCCACTCGGGCTGCGGGGCCATGCACGCCCTGCTCCACCCGGAGCGGATGGAGGCGCTGCCCGCCTGCCGGAACTGGCTGGACCACGCGCGGCAGACGCGCGCCATCATCGACCAGAACTACGCCGACCTGGCAGAGGGCCCCCGCCTCACCGCCGCGGTGGAGGAGAACGTCCTCGTGCAGCTCGAGAACCTGCGTAGCCACCCGGCGGTGGCGGCGGGCATCGCCTCGGGCCACCTGCGCCTCCACGGCTGGATCTACAAGATCGAGACCGGCGAAGTCTTCGCCTACGACGCCGCGGCGGGCCAGTTCCGCTCCCTCACCGGCGAAGCGGCCCAGGCGCCCCTCGAGGACGGCGGCCGCATCGGCGGGCTGTCCATCTGACCGGCGCCTAGCGGCCCTCCAGCACCGGCAGGACCAGACGCGATCCCTGGGCCCCGCCCCGGTGGATGCGGACCGTCGCAGCGCGGAAGTCTTTTGGCACGGCCTTGCCGATGTCCATGAACTGCTGGGGATTGAGGTCCATCAAGGGGAACCAGGTGCTGTGGACCTGGACCATGAGGCGGTGGCCCTTCTTGAAGGTGTGGAAGACGTCGTTGAGGGCGTAGTCCACCGCCGCGGGCACGCCGGGCGTGAAGGGTTCGGGCTTCGCGAGGGAATGGCGGAACTTGCCCCGCATCACCTCGCCCCGCACCAACTGCTGCATGCCCCCCAGCCGGCTGTGCCGCGAATCGAAGGGGTTGCCGGAAGGTTTCGCATCGGGATCCGGGACGTCGTCGGGGTAGACGTCGATGACCTTCACCACGAAGTCCGCGTCGGTGCCCGTGGTGCTCGCCACCAGGTGGACCTGGATGGGGCCCGCCACCGTGAGGTCCTGCTCCAGGACGCCGCCGTCGAAGACCAGCACGTCCGGACGGCCCGCCACGAAGCGCTGGTCGGCGACCATGTACTCCTTGGGCATGCCGATGTCGATGCCGTTCCAGAAGGGCACGGGTTTCCGGGGGTCCGACACGTAGGCGTCGGCCCCCTTCGCCGCCGGCGCGGTCCAGCCCAGGCGGCCGCCGGCGTCCAGGTAGACCGGCCGGGGCTTCGCCTCCTTCGGCGGCCAGGCCGGCAGCCGGCGCCAGGCATTGGTCCCGGTCTCGAAGACGAAGGCCTTGGGCAGCCCGGGATCCGGCGCGTCCTTCAGGTGGTGCATGAAGAAGGGGAATTCGATCTCGGCCTGGAAGGTGTGGCTGGTCCGGGAGCCGAAGCGCACGTCCCCGAGCCGGTCGCCCCCGGTGCGGGACCAGCCGCCGTGGACCCAGGGGCCCATGACCAGCCGGCTGTCGGTGAAGGGCGACTGGGCCTGCAGGCGCCGGTGCACCTGCAGGGCGCCGAAGAGGTTCTCCGCGTCGAACCAGCCCCCCACCGTGAGCACGGCGGGCTTCACGTCCCTGAGGTGGGGCCGCAGGTCCCGGGCCTGCCAGAAGGCGTCGAAGGCGGGGTGCGCCAGCATCTCCGTCCAGAAGGCGATGCGCTTTCCGGCGTACTTCGGCTCCTCGCTGCGGCCCAGGCCGCCCATGGCCAGGAAGAAGGCGTAGCCGTCGGCGGTGCCGTGGTCGTAGGGGGTGGGCCAGGCGCTGGTGGGCTTGGGCCGGGCCTGGCCGAAGTTCATCATGAAGTTGAAGGCGTGGGGCAGCCAGAGGGCGCCGTTGCGGTGGAAGTCGTCGCCGGTGAACCAGTCGGTCACCGGGGCCTGGGGGCTGGAGGCCCTGAGGGCCGGATGCGCCCCGATCATGCCGGCGGCGGTGTAGAAGCCCGGGTAGCTGATGCCCCACTGGCCCACGCGGCCGTTGTTGCCGGGCACGTTCTTCAGGAGCCATTCGATGGTGTCGAAGGTGTCGCTGCTCTCGTCGATGTCGGCGGGGCCCTTCGTCACGTCGAGGTGGGGGGTCATGTTAACGAAGTCGCCCTCGCTCATGAGGCGGCCCCGCACATCCTGGTAGACGAAGATGAAGCCCTCCTTGCCGAAGAGGGGCGAGGGGCCCAGGTCGCTCTTGAACTTGTCCTCGCCGTAGGGCGCCACGCTGTAGGGGGTGCGGGCCAGCATCACGGGAAAGGCCTTCCCGGCGTCCTTGGGCGCGTAGATCGCCGTGAACAGCTTCTTCCCGTCCCGCATGGGGATCAGGACCTCGCGCTTGGTGTAGTGCTCCTTCACGTAGTCCAGGCCCTGGGCGGCCAGGAGGCCGGGAAGCAGGGCGGCGAGGGCGGCGCGGCGCATGGGGACTCCGGTAGTCGAAACGAAGCCTAGCAGGCCTTTCCTCGCCTTGCGAGGGTTGCATCCGGTTGCACCCCGGGACGCCTTCCGTCAGATTCAGAAGAGCGCTTTCTACGGAGCCCCGCCTTGGGCAAGTACGCCGACATCGACGCCCTCGGGCTGAGCCCCGTCGCCCGCCGCGCGGCGGAGACCCTGAGGTCCCGCTACCCCTCCGTCCAGTTCACCTCGGGCTGGCGTACCCGGGAGGACCAGGCCCGCGCCATGGCCCGCAACGTCCAGGCCCAGCGCGACTTCATCGCCACCGGCTACAAGGACTGTTCCGTCAAGCGCGCCTGCCAGGAGTGGGTGGAGGCCAACCCCGGCGCCATCACCGAAGGCGACCTCGCCGCCGGCCTCCTGTCGGTCCTTCAGGCGTTCGACACCCCGGCGCTGGCCAAGCTGAGCAAGCACTTCACCGGCGACGCCTTCGACGTGAAGCCGCCGGCCCTGAACCCCGAGGACATCAGGGCCGAGATGCAGAAGCTGCCGGGGCTGGAGCGGTTCATGGAGCGAAGGGACGGCAGCGTGGTGCGGTGGCACGCGCAGTTCGGGAAGAAGTAGGAGGCAACCTTGCGCAGCATGCTGTGCGCCTCGAGTGTGAGCCTGCTCCT
>JBGASS010000348.1:2340-3166 GCA_044229555.1 Holophagaceae bacterium | reverse complement strand
TGGTGGACCCTCGCCGTCTTCGCCCTCACCGCCCTCGCCGCCCTGGGCCTGGACGCCCTGGCCACCGCCTTTACCACTCGGCTCGCCGGCGCCTCCCGCTACGGCATCGCCGGCGCCCTCGCCGGGGGCCTCGTCGGCCTCTTCTTCGGCCCGCCGGGCATCCTGCTCGGACCCTTCCTGGGCGCCGCCCTCTGCGAACTGGGCTTCGCGCGGCGGAAGCTTCCGGAAGCCTTGAAGGCCGGTCTCGGGGCGGCGGTGGGCTTCCTGGCCGGCGCCGTGGGGAAGGGCCTCCTCGGCCTCTTCCTGCTGGTCCTGTTCATCGCGGACGCGTTCATTTTCTAGGTCCGCTGCAGGCGAGGCCCTCCGGCAGCCGGCCCGCCGCGCGGAGCCGCGCTTCGGCGAGGAGCAGATCCACCACGCGGCCGTAGCTGCGGATCCCCTCCCTCTGGCCCTGGGACCTCAGGTAGCCGTCGTAGACCCGGCCCTGGGCCCGGCTGAAGGCGGAGATCCGGGACCGGAACCATTCGGCTTCGCGCCGGTCGTCCTCCCGCACCGCCGGATCCAGCCGCTCGAGGAATTGCCGGGCCGCCGCGGGGTCCGTCCGGGCCAGCTGCCGGAGGAGCTCGTGCAGGGCGAAGCGCTGGGCGGAATAGCGGAAATCCGGATCCGGATGCGCGCGCGCCGCGACGTAGCCGACGAAATTCGCCTCATCCTCCCGGGCGACGCCCCGCTGGTGGGCCATCTCGTGGCAGATGGTGAAGGGCACCGCTGGGATGGGGGTCTCCCGGCTCACCAGGGCCTCATGGGTCCAGGGGATCACCATGCC
>JBGASS010000348.1:0-2287 GCA_044229555.1 Holophagaceae bacterium | reverse complement strand
GGTTTCACGGGGGAGGTGCGCATCACCGGCACCGCCGGGTGCAGGGCCGGGCCCAGCCGCCGGTACCCTTCCGACGCCCGGGCGGCGACCCGGCCGAGGTCCGGATCCGGCGTCGCCTCGGCCCGCAGCGCGTTCACCTGGGGCACCAGCTCGCCGCAAAGCCCCCGCAGCTCTTCCACCCGCGGCGCCTCCACCGGCCACCCCAGGCGCTGGGCCAAGGGGGGACGCCGGTAGTTGAGTCCCCAGGCGAGGATGAACCCGGCGTAGAGGAAGGAAGCCGAGGCGGCGGCCCACCGGATCCCGCGCCACAGCAGGGCAGCTCCCGCCCGGCCATCCCGGGCCAGGACGGCCCCGGCCCGGACCAGGAACAGCAGGACCAGCCCCAGGATCAGGAAGAGAAGGAGCTCGCCGAGGGGCAGGGGCACAAGTCTGCCGATCGGGCCGAGGACCCGGGCCAGGGCGGGGTAGGCGACATCCGAGTAGGCCTGCATGAAGGCGCCAGGCCATCGGCCCGCCATCCAGAACAGCCCCCCAGCAATGGCGCCGCTGGCCAACATTGCGCCCTGGAGCAGGCGGGCGCCGGGAATCCCACGGGAGCCGGTCTGTTCCGCGCCGCGGGGAGGCTCCGGCGCCTCACCGTCTCCGCCCGGGACTTTCATGGTCTTGAGCCGCATTGGTCAATCCTACGTGTCCCGGAGCCAGGACAGGCACGGGGGGATGACTCCTTTCAAACTGAGGGTACGGTTTTCCCGGCGACGGCCGGATCGGGGGCATGCTGCCGCTCACGGCGTCGCCATGGTGGCCCTCAAGGGCAGCATCCTCTGCGGGGTCTGCTACCCCGCGATCGTCTCGCCGATCCGGGGGGTGGTCGGGGCGCTCTTCCTGAAGGAGACGAAGGCCCGGGACAGCACCACCTACGAGCGCCGAGGGGACTGCCCTGGCACGAGAAAGCGCCCCTCGCGGGGCGCTTTCTCGTGTCCTGGGATGAGGCCTACTCGGCGCCTTCCTCGGTCTCGGGGATGGCATAGTCCACGAGCTCGATGAGGGCCATGTCGGCGCCGTCGCCGAGGCGGCTCGCCATCTTCAGGATGCGGGTGTAGCCGCCGGGGCGGCTCTCGAAGCGCTGGCGGAAGTCGGCGCTGAAGAGCTTCTGGACGGCGTCCTTGGACCCGAGGCGGCTCATCGCCAGGCGGCGGTTGGGCACGCTGTCGGTCTTGGACAGGGTGATGAAGGGCTCCACGTAGACGCGGAGCTCCTTGGCCTTGGGAAGGGTTGTCTCGATGCGTTCGTGCTCGATGAGCGAGATCGCGAGGTTCTTCATCAGGGCCTTGCGCTGATTGGTGCTGCGGCTCAGGCGGCGGCCGGCTAGGTTGTGGCGCATAGGGGCTCCTTAGACTTCCTGCTCGAGCCGCATGCCCAGGGAGAGGCCGATGCGCGCGAGCTCGTCCTTGATCTCCTGGAGGGACTTCTTGCCGAAGTTCTTGGTCTTCATCAGCTCGGCCTCCGTGCGCTGCACCAGCTCACCGATGGTGGTGATGTTGGCGTTGCGGAGGCAGTTGTTCGCGCGGACGGACAGCTCGAGCTCTTCCACCGACTTGCCGAGCCAGGCGTTGACGCTCTCGCCGGTCAGCGCGGGGACGGAGGAGTCCTCGTCGACGTAGTCCTCGTCCTGGCGGGCGAACACGAGGAAGTGCTCGCGCAGGATGAGGGCGGCGTCGGAAACGGCCTCCTTGGGGGAGATCGTGCCGTTGGTCCACACCTGGAGGGTGAGCTTCTCGTAATCCGTGCTCTGGCCCACGCGGGCCGGCTCGACGATGTAGTTCACGCGGGTGATGGGGCTGTGGTTGGAGTCCATGGGCACGTAGCCCAGGCCCAGGTTCTCATTGTGGTTGCGGTCGGCGGTGATGAAGCCGCGGCCCATGCCCACGACGATCTCCATCTCCAGCTCGCCATCCTCGCCCAGCGTCGCGATGTGCACGCCGGGGTTCATCACTTCCACGTTCTGGTTGGTCTTGATCGCGGCGGAGGTGACGACACCCTCGCCCTTGGCGGACAGCGTGACCACCTGGGGCTGGGAGGAGTGGAGCTTGAAGGGGATCTCCTTGAGGTTCAGGAGGATGTGGGTGATGTCCTCCCACACGCCGGGGAGCGTCGTGAACTCGTGCTGCACGCCCTTGATGCGGACGTTGGTCACCGCGGCGCCCTGGATGCTGCTGAGCAGCACCCTGCGCAGGGCGTGGCCCGCCGTGGTGGCGAAGCCCCGCTCGAAGGGGTAGGCCACGAACTC
>JBGASS010000347.1:0-3363 GCA_044229555.1 Holophagaceae bacterium | reverse complement strand
TCCATCCGGCGGCAGATCCTGCCCTTCTTCCTGGAGGGAAGGCTCGGCGAACAGCTGCTCTTCGACCTCACCACCCTGCCCCTCTGGCTGAGCTATTTCTCCAACCGCAACCCCGAGTACTTCCCCAACAACCTCTTCGCCCTGCTGGCCCTCCGCGAGGGGCTGCCGGAGGGCGCGCGGGTGTTGGAGCTGGGCGCCGGCGCCGGCAGCTTCGCGGAGCTGCTCGCGGAGGAGGCGGCGGAGGAAGGCTGGCTGGGCCGCATCGCGGACTACCGCTTCACCGACGTGACCCCCACCTTCCTGCGCAAGGCCCAGCGCGAACTGCGGGCCCGGGCGCCGGGGCTGCCCCTCAGCTTCCAGGCCCTGGACCTCAACCGCCCCTTCGAGGAGCAAGGCCTCGCGGCGGGAAGCCTGGACGCCGTCGTGGGCGTCAACGTGGTGCACGTGGCCCAGGACCTCGGCGACGCCCTGGCCCGACTGCGGGCCCTCCTCGCGCCCGGCGGCCGGCTCATCCTCGGCGAATGCCTGAAGCCGGACCTCTCGAAGCCCATCTACCTGGAATTCTTCTTCAAGTTCGTGAAGAGCTTCAACGACGTGAAGCTGGATCCGGACTTCCGTCCCGCGAGCGGCTTCCTGACCCCCGAAGCCTGGGACAAGGCCCTGCGCCACGCGGGCTTCAGGACCGTGCGCCGCTTCCCGGACACGCGCGCCCTGATGGCGGCCTATCCCACGTTCTACGTCGGCGCCCTGAGCGCCGAGGCCTGATGGCCGCCACCCTCCGCCAGCTGCTCATCCAGCGGGCCGCGCGCCTCCAGGAGCGCCCGGCCCTGTCCACGCCGGACTGGGGAACCCTGGGCTACGGCCCGCTGCGCAACCGGGTGGAAGGCGTGGCCCTGGGCCTCCTCGCCACGCCCCGCGCCCCGGGCAGCGCCGTCTTCCTCCCGGGCGCCGGAGCCTGGGTGTGGGCGGCGGAAGTGGCGGCCGCCTGCTGCGGGCTGTGCTGGGAACCGGGCGGCGGGCCCATCGACCCCGGGATCCTGGGGGGCCCCCGCTTCAACGACGAGGAGGGCCGCGGCCCCTACCACGACCGGGAGGAGGCCGTGGGCGACGACCGGCCCTTCCACGGCGGACTGAGCCACGGCGAGGTCCTCCGCCGCCTCGCGCGGCTCAACGTCCGGCTGGGCTGGGACCACGAGAGCACGGTGCTCCTTCCCCCTCGAGGCCAGCGCCACCCCGGAGGGCGGGCGGCCCTGTGGAGCGCCCTCTACGCCCGGCGCCCACGCGCGGCTCGGGGGCGGAAGGGCCGGCCAGGCGGCGGCGTCCGGCGGCCGGGACGAGGCGGCGCCCTTCGGCCCGCGCCCCTTCCGGGGCTTCTGGGCCGCGGGACCGCCGTAGGGCCGGCGCGGAAGGCGCCCCCTCAGCCCCGCGGACCGTCCAGCACCACCCGGTTCCGCCCCTCCGCCTTGGCCCGGTACAGGGCTGCGTCCGCCCGGGCCAGCAGGGATCCGGCGTCGGGATCGTTCTCGTTCACCTGGGCCACGCCGAGGCTGCAGGAGACCAGGATGGGGGCCCCACCGGGGATCAGGACCGGCTCGGCGCACAGGGCGCCCCGCAGGTTGTCCGCCACGGTGAAGGCTTCCCCGGACTGGGTCTCCGGCAGCACCACCAGGAACTCCTCGCCGCCGATGCGGCCCACCTGGTCGCTGCCCCGCAGGCGCCCCATCACGAGGCCGCCGAAGACCTGCAGGACCCGGTCCCCGGCCGCGTGGCCGTAGGTGTCGTTGACGCGCTTGAAGTGGTCCAGGTCGCAGAGCAGCACGGTGAGGGGCCGGCCGTGTCGCCGCGCCAGGTCGAAGTGCTTTTCCAGGTAGGTGAGCACGGTGGCCCGGTTGCTGACGCCGGTGAGGGCGTCCACGGTGGTCTGGGCCAGCACCGCCTGGTGGTAGTGGCGCTCCAGTTCGTCCAGGCGCTTGGCCTTGAAGGCGTGGGGGCCGACGCGGATCACGTCGCCGTTCTCCAGGCGCTGGGTGGAATTGGGCTCGACCCGCCGGCCGTTCACGTAGGTGCCGTTGGTGCTGCCCTGGTCGTGGAGCAGCACCGACACGGCGCCGTCGTCCTGGACCACCATCTCCAGCACCGCGTGCCGGCGGCTCACTTCGGGCTCCGGCAAGCTGAGGTCGTTGTCGGCGGTGCGCCCGATGCGCAGGCCCCGCTCCCGCAGGGGGATCACCTCGCCGATGGGGTTCCCCACGTAGCGGATCAGCGCCCACTCGTCGTGGGGAAGGGCCGGGCGGGACCCGCTCACGGAGCCCACGAGGGTGGCGGGATCCCGGGAAAGCGTCTCGTCGGAGGGAGGTCGGGTATGGGGCATGGGACCTGGAAGTGGGTTCCAGGTTAGCAGCCCCGGGCTTCAGGAAAGCCCTGATCCCTCAGGCATCCGTGCCGCCGCTCCGCACGCAGTTGCGGCCTTCGCCCTTGGCCAGGTAGAGGGCCCGGTCCGCCCTCCCCAGTCCGCGGCGGCCCGCACCTGCTCGGCCTTCGCCAGGGCTTGCGCCAGATCCGCCCCGGGCAGGATGAGGAGGAACTCCTCGCCGCCGATGCGCCCCGCCACCTCCGCGCCGGAGACGGAGGCCCCCAGGAGGCGCCCGATGCCCCGCAGGACCTCGTCCCCGGCGGGGTGGCCGTGGGTGTCGTTGACGCGCTTGAAGTGGTCCACGTCGATGGCCACCACGCTGAGCATCTGCCCCGCCTCGCGCCCGAGGGTGAAGCGCTCTTCCAGCACCGCCAGGGTGTTGCGGCGGTTGGCGAGGCCCGTGAGGGGATCCCGCATGGACATGTCCTGCAGGGATTCGTGGAAGGCCCGCTCCAGGGGATCCAGGGCCACCACCTTGAAGACGTGGCCGCCGAGGCCGATGCGGTCCCCGGGGCCGCAGGAGCGCTTGCCGCTGAGGCGGATGCCGTTCAGGCGCGTGCCGTTGGTGGAGCCCAGGTCCTCCACGATCAATTCGTTGGGCATGCCCGGGGTGACGATCACCTGGGCGTGGAGGCGGCTCACCTCGCCGTCCACGAGGGGCACGTGGGCGTCCGCGGAACGGCCCAGGAGGTTCCGCCCGGGCACCAGGTTGTACACGCGCCCCAGGGCCGAGCCCGCATAGGCCACCAGCGCGAAGGTGGGCACGGCCGCCTCGCCGTCGGCGCCGTCGCGGGCCACGGAGAGGGTGGGATCGTCGAGCCAGCCATGGGTCAGGGGCACCGCCACCGTGCGCATGGCGTCCTCCGGCCGGACCGGCTTGCGGGGGTCCGTCATGGATGGCTCCTAGGGAGCCGCCCGGCTGGCTTGGGTTCGGGGGTGCGGAGGCGCAT
>JBGASS010000346.1:0-3186 GCA_044229555.1 Holophagaceae bacterium | reverse complement strand
CCTCAACATCGGCCTCAGCCTGGCCCTGCTGGAGCCCTTGGGCACCCGCGGCCTCGCCCTGTCCAACGGGCTTTCCAGCCTCGCGGGCCTCGCCCTCCTCCTCCTGCGCCTGCGCCCCCGCCTGCCGGGCCTGAGGGTGGGACCGACCCTGCGGGACGGGCTGAAGGCCGGCCTCGCCGCGGCCGCCATGGGCCTGCTCGCCTGGAAGGGCGCCGCGGGGCTGGGGCTCGACGCTCCCATGGCCCGGGGCGCGTTGGCCCTGCGGCTGCTTCCGCTCATCGCCGGCTGCGGGCTGGCTTACGGCCTCGTGGCCCGGATCCTTGGGCATCCTGAGGCGAAGGCCCTGGGAGCCCGGATCGGGCTCTGAAAGTCAGGCCCGGCTCGACTTGCCATTGAAACTCCCCTATTCGCAATCCGCGAATCGCGAATGGGCCGAGCCGCCGGGTCCCCGGACCAGCCTTCTTTGCCCCCCTTCACAGCCCCGAGCCTTGACAGCCTTCCCGCCTTCTTCTTTCATGGGAAGGGGGGCCTCTTCGAATGTTCGACGCGATTGATCAAAAAATACTGATGTTCCTTCAGGACGACGCCCGCATGTCCAACGCCGAGATCGCCCGCCGCCTGGGCATGGCGGCCTCGGGGATCTTCGAGCGCATCAAGAAGCTGGAGGAACGCGGGACCATCACGGGCTACACGGCCCTGGTGGATCCGGTGGCCGTGGAGCTGGGCCTGCTGGCCTACGTCTTCGTGCGCACGGAGGATCCCGTGGGGGGGGACGCCACGGCGCGGGCCCTGGCGAAGCGGCCCGAGATCCAGGAGGTCCACCACGTGGCCGGGGAGGACTGCTACCTCGCCAAGGTGCGGGTGAAGGACACCCGGGCCCTCTCCACCCTGATGAAGGAGATCGGCGCCCTCAAGGACGTGCGGTCCACCCGCACCACCGTGGTGCTGGAGACCACGAAGGAAGTCCCCTTCCTGCCCCTCGAGGGGACGGGGCGGGGGAAGGGCGCGCAAACCCCGGGGAAGGCCCCGATGAAGGCGAAGGCCAAGAAGGAGTCGCGATGAGCTTCACCAAGGTGATGGTGCTGGGCATGGGCAAGGTGGGGAGCCTGGTGGGCACCCTCCTCAAGCATTCGGGCTTCGAAGTGCTGGGCGTGGATGCCGTCGAACGGATCGGCCTGCCCTTCGAGACCTGCGTCCTCGACCTCCGGGACGGCGCCGCCTTCGCCCAGGCCGTCCGCGCCCGCGGCGTCCAGGCGGTGGTGAGCTGCCTGCCCTTCCACCTCAACCTGCCCCTGGCCCACGCCGCCTGCGAGGCCGGCGTGCACTACTTCGACCTCACCGAGGACGTGCCCACCACCCACGGCATCCTGAAGATCGCGGACTCCGCCAAGGGCGTCATGGCCCCCCAGTGCGGCTTGGCGCCGGGCTTCATCGGCATCGTCGGCGCCCACCTCGCCACGGAGTTCGACAAGCTGCGCAGCATGGAGCTGAAGGTGGGCGCCCTGCCCAAGCACCCCCGCGGCAGCCTCGGCTACGCCTTCAACTGGAGCCCCGAAGGCGTCATCAACGAGTACATCAACGACTGCGAAGTGATCCGCATGGGCCAGCGCCAGCTGGTGCCCGCCCTGGAAGGCCTGGAAATCGTCACCATCGACGGCGTGCAGCTGGAGGCCGCCACCACCAGCGGCGGCCTGGGCACCATGTGCGAGACCTACGATGGCCGCGTGCAGGACCTGGCCTACAAGACCATGCGCTACCTGGGCCATTTCGAGCGCGTGAAGTTCCTCCTGGAGGAGCTGCGGCTCCGCGAGGACCGCGAGCTGGTCGGCAAGATCCTGAAGAACGCCCTGCCCCCGGTGGACGAGGACTACGTGTTCGTCCACGCCGCCGTCGAGGGCTGGCAGGGCGGGCAGCTGGCCCGCAAGGAATTCGTGCGCTGCTATCCCCAGACCGAGATGGCCGACGGCCACGTGTGGCGCGCCATCAGCTGGACCACCGCCGCCAGCATCTGCGCCGTGGTGGAGATGGTGCGGGACGGCGTGCTCCCCCAGCAGGGCTTCATCAAGCAGGAGGAGATCCCCCTGGACGCCTTCCTGCGCACGAGGAACGGCAGCCTCTACCTCAAGGGCGGCCACCGCTAGGGGGACTTGCGGAGCGGCCTGCGCCCTTCTGGCTGATCCGTTTGTCCCGCTTCTGTCGTCCACGACCTGGGCCCGCTCCGGCCCGCCAGGGCCGCTAGGATCTAGCCATGCCCCGCGTCTCCTTCATCACCACCTGCATGGGCCGCCTGGCCCACCTGCGCCAGACCCTGCCCACCTGGCTCAACCAGCCGGACAGCGAGGTGGTGGTGGTGGACTTCTCCTGCCCCCAGGGCACCGGGGACTGGGTCGCAGGGGCCCACCCGGCGGCGAGGGTGGTGCGGGTGCCGGGGGAGGTCCACTTCCACCTCACCCGGGCCCGCAACGCCGGCGCGGCGGTGGCCGCGGGCGAATGGCTCTGCTTCATCGACGCGGACGTGCGCATGGATCCGCGCTTCGGCGCCGAGGTCTTCCCCGGCCTCGGCGAGCCCGCCCGCTGGGGGGCCGATGGCGGGCCGAAGGAGATCTCCGGCACGGTCCTCTGCCCCCGGGGCCCCTTCGAGGCCATCGGCGGCTACGACGAGGCCATCCAGGACTGGGGCTCCGAGGACGTGGACCTCTACCGGCGCCTCGCCTGGCTGGGGCTTCCCGGCCGCAGCTTCCCCGGGCGGCTCCTCGCCCCCATCGAGCATGGCGACGACTTGCGGGTGGAGCACGCCGTCCTCAAGGACAAGAACCTGGGCTGGCTGGTGAACATGTTCTACATGGAGGCCAAGGCCGTGATGATGCGCATGCACGGCGGCGAGCTGGACCTGGCGACCCGGAAGGGCGTCTACGCCGAGGCCCGCAAGGCCGTCCTCGAATCCGCCGCCACCGGCAGGGACGGCCAGCTGGAGCTGTCCACGGGCTGGCAGACCCTGTCGGGCCCCGCCCAGGTGGAGCACAAGCTCGTCTTCAACCTGCGCTACCCCCGCTGAGCGGCGGCGCCGCCTCCAGGAGGGGGCGCAGCCGCTCCGCGAGATCCTCCAGGTGGTGGGTCAGCACCGAGTGGTGGTCGCCCGGCACCTCCTCGACCGCCAGCTCCGCCGCCAGCGGCGCCCAGCCCAGG
>JBGASS010000345.1:0-3198 GCA_044229555.1 Holophagaceae bacterium | reverse complement strand
AGCTGTGGCACCAGGGCCTCGCCGCCCGCATCCTGGTGGCCGGGGGGCTCACGGGCACCGCCTCCCGCAGCGAGGCGGAGGTCGGCGTGGCCTGGCTGGCGGCGCGGGGGGTGGACCCGGCGGCCCTCCTGGCGGAAGACCGCAGCCAGCACACCCTGGAGAACCTCTTCAACGTGCGCGCCCACATGCGCGCCGCGGGCTGGCGCCGCCTGGTGCTGGTGAGCGACCCCCTGCACCTGGCCCGCGCCGCCGCCCTGGCCAGGGGCCTCGGCCTGGAGGTGCGCTGCGTCCCCGCCGCGGGCTGTCCGCCCCCCCGGCACAGCCTGGGCTGGTGGCGCCGCGCCGTCCAGGAGGCCTTCCTCCTCCACTGGTACCACACCGGCATGGCCTACAGCCGGCTCATCGGATCGAAGCGGCAGCTGGAGCGGGTGACCTGAGGGGCAGGGCACAGTACCGTGGGGTTCGCGTCCGGGCGCAGGCCCTGGCGCGATAGGACCGGGAAAGGGATCACCCATGGACCTCAGCGCTCGGACCGTGCTCGTCGTGGAGGACCACGACTTCCAGCGCCGCATGGAGCTGAACCTCCTCCGGGCCCTCGGGGCCGGGGAGGTGCTCGAAGCCGTGAACGGCCGCCTCGCCCTGGAGCTCCTGGCGGCGCGGGAAGGCTTCGTGGACATCATCGTCTGCGACCTGGACATGCCGGAGATGGACGGGATCGAGTTCATCGGCCACCTGGCGGAGCGGAAGCTCGCCGGGGCAGTGGTGGTGGCCAGCGGCATGGAGGCCTCCATCCTCCACACCGTGGAGACCATGGCGCGGGCCTACGGGCTCCAGGTCCTCGGGGCCATCGAGAAGCCCATCACCCACCAGGCCCTGTCCGAATGCCTGGCGCGGTACCGGGTCCCGGAGGCGCCGGCGGAGGCCTCTCCCGCCGGCGCCGACTTCAGCACCGAGGATCTGCGCCAGGGCCTGGCGAACCGGGAGTTCGTGCCCTTCTTCCAGCCCAAGGTCTCCTTCGCCGGCGGCGCTTCCCTGGGAGTGGAGACCCTGGTGCGCTGGTTCCGGCCCGGCCGGGGCGTCCTGGGCCCCCTGGCCTTCATCCCGGCCCTCGAGCAGGCGGGCCTGGTGACGCCCCTCACGGAATCGCTGCTCCAGCAGACCTGCGCCTACCTGCGGGCCTGGGACGCGCGGGGCCTGGACCTCGCGGCCTCCATGAACGTGTCCATGGACTGCTTCGCGGACGTCGGCATCGCGGACCGCCTGGACGAGCTGGTCCGGGGGGCGGGCTGCGCGGCCCGGCGGATCACCCTGGAGGTCACGGAGACCGAGCTCATGGCCGACGTGGCCAAGGTGCTGAACGTCCTGGCGAGGCTGCGGCTGAAGGGGTTCGGGCTCTCCATCGACGATTTCGGCACGGGCTATTCGTCCCTGCAGCAGCTCAGCCACGTGCCCTTCACGGAGCTGAAGATCGACCAGTCCTTCGTGAAGGATTCTCCGGCGGTGCCCCGCCTCCGGGCCATGGTGGAGACGAGCCTGGACCTCGCGCGGAAGCTCAACCTCCGCACGGTGGCGGAAGGCATCGAGACCCGCGCCGAATGGGACCTGCTGAAGGCCCTGGGCTGCGAGGAGGCCCAGGGCTTCTTCATCGCCCGCCCCATGCCCGGCCACCTGATCCCCGACTGGGTCCAGCTCTGGCAGGCCCCGGAGGCCCTGCCGCTGTGAGGGGGCTGCGCGGTCGCGGGCGAAGCCTCCCGGCCGGGGGTGGCCGGATGGTCCCGGAAGGGGCCGGTCCTTTCGCCTAAGCCGTCCTCCGCCGCCCCGCCAGGTACACGAAACCGCACACGAGCAGCACCAGGGCCACGGTGCCCAGCTCCCCGGCGAGGCCCGCCAGCCTCGGCGCCATGGCTTTCGGCGCGACGCCGCTCACCACCAGGGCGGCCACCAGGATGCCGGCGAGGCCCTCCCCGGCCACGAGGCCCGAGGCGGCGAGGATGCCGGGATCGCCTTCGCCCTTCCCCGTGCCGGCGCCGCGGTTCCGCTCCACGAGGGCCCGCACGCAACCGCCCACGTAGATGGGCGCCATGGAACTGAGGGGCAGGTAGACGCCGATGGCGAAGGCCAGGCCCGAAACGCCGCAGAGCATGGCCCCCAGGGAAAGCCCGGCGCCCGACAGCACCAGGCTCCAGGGCAGGGCGCCGGACAGCACGCCCTCGATGATGGTCTTCATCAGCGTCGCCTGGGGCGCGGGGATCTCCTTGGTGCCGAAGCCGAAGGCCTTGCCCATGAGGATCACCGTGGCGGCCACGGCCCAGCAGGCCACCGCGGCGCCGATGAGCTGGCCGAACTGCTGCCGGGCCGGCGTCGCGCCCACCAGGAAGCCGGTCTTGAGGTCCTGGCTGATGTCGCCGGCCTTGGAAGCCGCCACCGCCACGATGGTGCCCACGGAGAGCACCGCCGCCCTTGCGCCCAGGTCCACCCACCCCGCCGCGGCGAAGATGGACGCGATGCCGAGCAGGGTGACCAGGGTTATTCCAGAGGTCGGCTGGGAGGAGACGCCCACGATGCCCACGATGCGCGCCGCCACCGCCACGAAGAGGACGCCGAAGACCCCCACCCCGGCGGCGCAGACCATGCGCTGGCCCAGGCCCATGCCGCCGGCGAGGATGCCGGGCACGAAGGCCGCGGCGAGCACCACGAAGGCGATGCCCCCGGCGACGAAGGCGCCGGGCAGGTCCCGGTCCCGCTCCGGTGCCGCGGCGGGCTCGCCGGCACGGCTCTTCGAGACGCCTTTTGCCACCGCGGCGAAGGCGCCCACCATGGAGGGCAGGTTCTTCAGCACTGTGAGGATGCCCGCGGTGGCCACGGCCCCGGCGCCGATGTAGCGCACGTACTTGGACCAGATCGCGCCGGCATCCATCTGGGCGACGAGCTTCGTCGTCTCCGGATAGAGGGGCGCGCTGAGGGAGCTGCCGAAGAAGGTGATGAGGGGGATGAGCACGATGGAGGAGATGAGCGCGCCGGAGACGATGACGCCGCTCTGGCGGTAGCCCAGGATGTAGCCCACGGCGATGAGGGCCGGCGCCAGCTCCAGGGCCAGGGAGCCGTTGGGCAGGACCCGCGCGAGGGAGAGGCTGAGCTCCGGCGGCACCAGGAAGAGCAGGGCGATCGTCAGCTTCACCCCGGCCCCCACCGCCATGC
>JBGASS010000344.1:0-3212 GCA_044229555.1 Holophagaceae bacterium | reverse complement strand
AATGGAGATCAACCTCGGGCCCCAGCACCCGTCCACCCACGGCGTGCTGCGGGTGAAGCTGCGGCTGAACGGCGAGACCGTCGTCAAGTGCACGCCGATCATCGGCTATCTTCACCGGGGCGTGGAGAAGATCTGCGAGGACAAGACCTTCTTCCAGGGCCAGGTCTGGACCGACCGCATGGACTACGTGGCCTCGGTCAGCAACAACCTGGGCTGGGCCGAAGGCGTGGAGAAGCTCTTCGGGATCACGGTGCCCCGCCGGGCCCACTACATCCGCACCATGCTCACGGAGCTGAACCGCCTGAGTTCCCACCTGCTCTGGCTCGGGACCCACGCCCTCGACATCGGCGCCATGACGGTCTTCCTGTACGCCTTCCGGGAACGCGAGCAGGTGCTGGACTGCTTCGAGGCCTTCTGCGGCGCGCGGCTCACCACCACCGCCTTCCGCATCGGCGGCCTGCGGGAGGACCTCCCCCCGGGCTTCATCAAGCAGGTCCAGGCCTTCCAGGACCGCTTCCTGGACTGCCTCGACGAGTACGAGACCCTGCTCACCGAGAACCGCATCTGGAAGAAGCGCACCGTCGGCGTCGCCCTGCTGAACGCCGACGACGCCATCGCCCTGGGCGTCACGGGCCCGGTGCTCCGGGCCGCGGGCAACCCCTACGACATCCGCAAGGCCTTCCCCTACGCCGCCTACGGCGAGCTGCAGTTCGACATCCCCACCCGGACCGCCGGCGACACCTACGCCCGTTACCAGGTGCGCCTCGAGGAGATGCGCCAGAGCCACCGCATCATCCAGCAGTGCGTCGACGGCCTGCCGGAGGGCCCCGTGATGGCGAAGCTGCCCAAGGTCCTGAAGAGCGAGGTCAACGAGGTCTACCACGCCATCGAGGCCCCCAAGGGCGAACTCGGCTACTACTTCATTGGCGAGAAGGGCAGTCCGAACCCCTACCGCATGCACGTGCGGGCGCCTTCCTTCGTCAACCTGCAGGCCCTCCCCAAGATGACCGAGGGCAAGCTCCTCGCCGACGTCATCGCCGCCATCGGAACCCTCGACGTGGTTCTCGGCGAAGTGGACCGGTAGGCCCCAGCCCATGACCTTCGAAGCCGAGATGGACCGATTGAGGACGCGACGATGACAATGACCCAGATGGTGCTGATGGCCCTTATCCAGATCGTGGTCCTCCTCGGATTCGTCATGACGCTGGTGCCCCTGATCACCTTCGCCGAGCGCAAGGTGATCGCCTACGTGCAGGTGCGCCTGGGCGCGACCCGCACCGCCGGCGGCCTCTGGGGCGCCCAGGCCGGCCGCACCCACAAGTCCCGGACCCTGACCGGAGGCCTCAACGGCCTGATGTGGTTCCTCGGCCGGGCCCGCGTCCTTTCCATCTTCCGCGGCCTGCCGGTCTTCGTCGCCGACGCCGTCAAGCTGCTCACCAAGGAGGACATCGTCCCGGAGGGCGCCGACAAGGCGGTCTTCATCCTCAGTCCGGCGATCTCCGTCATCGCCGCCTTCACCGTGTTCTCGGCCGTCGCCTTCGCCCCCGGCGCCCTCTTCACCTTCCCCGCCTGGTTCCCCGTCCTCGGAGGCCTGCCCTTCAACGCCTTCCTCACGGACGTCAACGTGGGCCTGCTCTTCATCCTGGGGGTCTCCTCCGTGGGCGTGTACGGCATCGTGCTGGGCGCCTGGGCCTCGAACTCGAAGTACCCGCTCCTGGGCGGCCTGCGCAGCGCGGCCCAGATCATCAGCTACGAGGTCCCCCTCACCCTCAGCCTGCTGGTGCCCGTGATCCTCACCGGCAGCCTGAACTTCAACGAGATGGCCCGGAAGACTGCCATCGAGGCCCACTGGCTCTCGATCCCCCTGCTGTTCGTGGGCTTCTTCATCTACACGACCTGCGCCTTCGCGGAAACCAACCGCGTGCCCTTCGATCTCGCCGAGGCCGAGACCGAGCTGGTGTCGGGCTTCCACACGGAATACACCGGCATGAAGTTCAGTTTCTACTTCCTGGCCGAGTACGCGAACATGATCCTGGTGAGCGCGCTGGCCGCGGGCTTCTTCCTCGGCGGCCACTACCTGCTCCCCTTCGGGCTCCAGACCCTGCTGATGAGGGCCGGCGAGGCGGCCTGGTTCAACCAGCCGTCCATCCTCTTCTTCCTGGGGAAGGTGGTCTTCCTGCTCTTCGTCTTCATCTGGGTGCGGGCCACCCTGCCGCGCTACCGCTACGACCAGCTCATGAACGTGGGGTGGAAGTACCTCATCCCCTACACCCTGGTCCTGATCTTCGTCGCGGCCCTCATCCGCTACATCGCCTGAGGACGACGCCCATGGCCAACAGCTTCATCCGGACCCTCATCCCCTTCGACATCTACGGGGGCATGAAGCTCACCGGGAAATACTTCGGCAAGGTCTTCTTCCAGTCCAACCGCCAGAAGAGGCGCACCCACTTCACGGCGGAGTACCCGGAAGTGAAGGTCAAGCTGGCGCCCCGGTACCGCGGGCGGCTGCAGATGATCAAGGACGAGCAGGGCGAGATCAAGTGCGTCTGCTGCCTGGCCTGCGAGAAGATCTGCCCGACCCAGGTCATCACCATCGAGAAGGGCAAGAAGGAGGGGCGCAAGACACCCTATCCGACCCGCTACGACTTCGAGATGGAGCGCTGCATCTTCTGCGAGTTCTGCGTGGAGAGCTGCGGCTTCGACTCCATCATCCTGAACCACCAGTTCGAGCTGGCCGCCTACAACCGCGAGGACTTCTCCCACGGCATGGACGGCGGCTTCCAGAACATGTTCGACGTCACCCCGGTGGGCCACTACTCCGTGGCTGACGACGCCAAGTAGCCCCCTTTCGCTCCCGCTTCATCAAAGGCCAGCCATGGAAGCCCTCCTCGCCTCGATCGGCAAGAACCTCTTCGTGATCTTCGGACTGCTGGCCGTCGGCGGCGCCGCCGGCATGGTCGCCAGCCGGCACGCGGTGCACAGCGTCCTCGCCTTCCTGTTCGCCATGCTCAACATCGCGGGCTGCTTCCTGGCCCTGGGCGCCGAGTTCCTGGGCATGGCCCAGATCCTGGTCTACGCCGGGGGCATCGTGGTGCTCTTCCTCTTCGTCGTGATGCTGGTCGAGATGGCCAAGGGCAAGGAGACCAACCAGGCGGTCTTCACGGACCAGGCCAAGGTGGTCGCCCCCATCGTGGTGGCCGGCGCCCTGGCCT
>JBGASS010000343.1:0-3217 GCA_044229555.1 Holophagaceae bacterium | reverse complement strand
CGAACGCCTGTCGGGGGTCATTGGCGGCTTTCCCGAGGGCACCCGCGCGCCCCTGATGTCCAGCGCCGCCGGGCGCCTCCAGGAGATCCAGGAGATCGTCCTGGAAGGCCCCGCCATCGACCCCATGCGGTTGCGGGATCACACGGAGAAGGTGCTGGTGCCGAGGCTCCAGGCCGTGCCCGGCGTGGCCCGGGTGGAGCGACTGGGAGGCGAAGAGCGCCAGCTCCAGGTGACCCTCGACCCCGAGCGGATGCGCCTCCAGGGCGTGAGCCTGGACCAGGTGGCGGAGGCCCTGAAGGGCAGCGCCCAGGACACGGCCGCCGGCGTCATGGAGATCCAGGACAAGGGCTGGTTCATGACCGTGGGCAGCCTGGCGGCCACGTCCGAGGAGATCCGCCACCTTCCCCTCCAGACCCACCGGGGGATGGTGCAGCTTGGCGACGTGGCGGACGTTCGGGAAGGGCCGGCCTTCCGCCGCGGACTGGCCCGGCACCAGGGCCACGAGGACGTGAGCCTGCGGGTGGTGAAACAGCCCACCGCGGACGTGCTGGGCACCGCCGTGGAGGTCCGCAAGGCCCTGGACGAGCTGCGCAGGGGCCTGCCGGAAGGCATGTCCCTCACCCTCATGTACGACCAGGGCGCCCTGGTCACCCACGCCTTGAGCGGCGTCACGGGGGCCCTGCTCCTGGGCGGCCTCTTCGTGGCGCTGGTGCTCATCCTGCTGCTGGGCAACGTTCGCGGGGCCCTCCTGGTCATCGCCGTGCTGCCCCTGGCGACCTTCGGCGCCGCGATCCCTTTGATGGCCGCGGGGATGGGCCTCAACGCCATGACCCTGGGGGGCCTGGCGATCTCCGTCGGTCTATTGGTGGACGCCGCCGTGATCATGGTGGAGAACCTCGCCCACCGGCTGCACCAACACCAGGAGCACGTCGAGCCGCGCCGGGTGGCCCTCACCCGGGCCGCCGCCGAGGTAGGCCTGCCCATCCTCACGGCGGTGCTGGTGATCCTCGCGGTGTTCATTCCGCTGCTGGCCCTCGGCGGCCTGGCGGGCCGCCTCTACGCGCCGCTGGCGGTGGCGGTCGCCTCGGCCATGACCCTCAGCCTGATCCTCAGCTTCACCTTGGTTCCCGCCCTGGTGGAGCGCTTCCTGCCCCCGGGTTCCTCGCTGGAAGAGCCGCGCTTCGTCGCGGCCCTCAAGCGCGGGTATAAGCCCTGCCTGGACTGGGCGCTGCGGCACGGGGCCATCGTGCGCGTCCTGGCCCTGAGCCTCACCATCCCGAGCCTCTGGCTCGCGGTGAACCTCGGGAGCAACTTCCTGCCCCGGCTGGACGAGGGGGCCCTGATGCTCAACTCCAGCCTGCCCGCGGAGACCAGCCTGGCCGCGGTGGACGAGGCGAACCTCCAGCTGGAGCAGAAGCTCGCCAAGGTCGCCGGCGTGGCCTCGGTCTACCGCCGGACCGGCCGGGCCGAGCTCACCGAAGACCCCATGCCCCACACCCTCAGCGATGTGCTGGTGGTGCTGGATGGCCGGCGTCCCGGGAAGGCCGTGGAGAGGGACGTGGCCGAAGCCATCGAGGACCTGCCCTATCCCGTCGAGCTGACCACGCCCATGCAGATGCGCATTTCCGAAGGCATCGGAGGCACCCCCGCGGACATCCAGGTGAAGCTGTTCCACCCGGACCTGGCGGCCCTCCAGGCCAGGCTCCCGGAGATCCAGGAACGGCTCGGCAAGCTCGAGGGCGTGGCTTCCGTGAGCCCGGACGGCGGCGGTCCGCTGCCGAAGTGGCGCATCGTGCCGGATGAGGACGCCCTCCGCCGTCTGAACGTGCCGAGGACGCTCGTGGCCCAGACCCTGAAGGCCAGCCTGCAGGGCCTGGAAACGGAGTCCCGCTTCGACGGACCCCAGCGCATCGAGCGGATCCTGCGCTTCCCCAACGACGGCCGGGTGAGCCCGGAAAAACTGAAGCGCCTCCCCATCGTCCTGGAGGACGGGCGCATCGTGGAGCTGGGGCAGGTCACCCGCTTCGAGGAGACCACCACCCCCAGCCTCATCCGCCGGGAAGCCGCCCAGCGCCGCCTCGCCGTGAACCTCCGCACGAAGGGCGATCTGGGCGGCACCGCCACCCGCGTCGAAAAGGCCCTGGCGGCGATGACGCTGCCCAAAGGCACCGTCGTCAAGATCGGCGGCCAGATCGAGGAGGCCCGGGAAACCCAGCGCCGCATGAAGGTGGCCATCGCCGCCGCCCTGGCCCTGGTGGTCGGGCTGCTCTACCTGGCCCTGGGCCGATGGCGCGAAGTCGTGGTCGTCATCGCCACCCTTCCGGACGCCTTCGCGGGCGGGCTCTTCGCGCTCTGGCTGGCGGGCGAGACCTGGAACATCAGCTCCATCGTCGGCATGATCGGGCTCTTCGGCGTGGCGGTGCAGAACAGCCTCGTGCTCATCACCCAGGCCAAGCACCTGATGGCCGAAGGCATGCCCTTCCTGGAAGCTGTACAGGAGGCTTCCGTCGGCCGCGTGCGCCCCAAGCTCATGACCGCCGGCAGCGCCATCCTCGGCCTCATGCCCATGCTCTTCGGCTTTGGCGGCAGCGAACTGGAACGCCCCCTCGCCATCGTCATGGTGGGCGGGCTGATCACCTCCACCCTCTTCACCCTGCTCGCCCTCCCGAGCTTCTACGCGTGGGTCGGAAGGCCGAAGGAAGCCACCAACGGCTGACCGTACCGCCTTGGAGCTGCAAATGCGCCTCGAGACCTGGGAACACCCCTCCCAGGCTCGGAGCCAGGTTCCGCTTGGCCTCGGTGACGGCAGGGGTGATCAAGCGCCTCAGGCCGGCCTACCTCTGGCCTCGCGCCAACCGTGTTCAAGGATGCGTGATAACCCAGGTATCTGCTGCTCCGTGACCAGCCTTCCGAGCGACAGCCGCACCGCTCCAATGGCTTCATCGTGATCCAAGCCCATGGCGAGAAGCACCGCGCTGGCCCGTTCCCCACCTGTGTGACAGGCCGCACCGGTGGAGGCCGCGATTCCGGGGGCTGCCGCAAGGACCGCATTCCCGTAGGTTTCCGGGAAACCCACGTTCAGCGTATTGGGAAGCCGCTCCGTCGGATGGCCGTTCAGCCGGATGCCGGGGATCGCCGCCTGGAGCCGCTCCCAGAGTTCATCCCGCATGCTCCGGAGCCGGTCCGATTCGGATTCTAGATTTCGTACTGCAATTTC
>JBGASS010000342.1:0-3239 GCA_044229555.1 Holophagaceae bacterium | reverse complement strand
AGGGGCAGAGGGAGCAGTTGCAGCCGCTGTCGGCGGGAGCGGCGAGGAGTTCGGCGTCCGGGCGGGCCTTGCGCATCTGGTGCAGGATCCCGGCCTCCGTGGCGACGATGAAGGCCTTCGCCGGGTCTTCCTTCACGAAGCGGAGCAGGGCGGCGGTGCTGCCCACGAAGTCCGCCAGCCGGCTCACGGTGGCGTCGCATTCGGGATGGGCGATGAGCTTCGCCTCCGGGTGCTGGGCCTTCATGGCCGCCACGCGCTTGGCGGTGAACTGCTCATGGACGATGCAGAAGCCCGGCCACAGGGCCATGTCCCGGCCCGTCTGCTTCATCACCCACTTTCCGAGATGGCGGTCCGGCGCGAAGACGATCTTCCGGTCCGCGGGAATGCTCTCCACGACGCGCACGGCGTTGCTGCTGGTGCAGATCACCGTGCTGAGGGCCTTCACCTCCGCGGAGCAGTTGATGTAGCTCACCACTTCGTGGCCGGGGTACTGCTCCAGCCATTTTCCGAAAGCGTCTCCCGGGCAGCGGTCCGCCAGGCTGCACCCGGCGTCCATGTCGGGGATCACCACGGTCTTGCCGGGGTTCAGGATCTTGGCGGTCTCCGCCATGAAGTGGACGCCGCAGAAGGCGATGACCTGCGCGCCGGTCTTCGCGGCCTGCTGGCTGAGCTGCAGGCTGTCGCCGACGAAGTCCGCGAGGTCCTGGATCTCCGGCTCCTGGTAGTAGTGGGCCAGGATCACGGCGTTCCGCGCTGCCTTGAGCCGGAGGATCTCCGCGCGCAGGTCCAGGGAGGGATCCAGGCTCTCCAGGTCGGGAACGTAGGGCGCGGCGGTGCTCATGGTCAAAGTCTAGTCCCTCCCCTGGAGGAAGGCGGAGACGCGGCGGCGCGGCGCCTCGTCGAGAAAGGCCGCGGCGAACACCGCGCGCTCCCAGGCCAGGGCCGCCGGGCGGGGTAGACACGATTGGTGATCCCGTAATTCTGCCAGAAGGTCAAGGGCCCTGGAATCCGCAATTTCGCCTTGTTTTTCAAGGCCTTCAGGGCTACCTTGGTTTTGGCGTTGGGCCAAATTTCCGGTGCGGTCTTCCGAGCTCTCTGAACGGGGCTTGGGATCGTTCTTTTTCATCACATCCACGGGGAGGGTGGCATGGGCAAGGTGGTGGTTTCCGGCGACATCTTGAGGCTGGATCAGCTTAAGGTCAGCCAGTATTTCGGGTGCAACACCTTCGGCGAGCGGGCGATGAAGGAGCGGCTGCCCAAGGACATCTTCAAGGCCTTCCGGGAATCGCTGCGCAAGGGGGTCCGGCTCAGCCCGGACGTGGCCCATGGCGTGGCCCAGGCCATGAAGGAGTGGGCCATGGACCACGGGGCCACCCACTTCACCCACTGGTTCCTCCCCATGACCGGGGCCACGGCGGAGAAGCACGACGCCTTCATCTCCTGGGAAGAGGCCGGCCAGGTCATCGAGCGCTTCAGCGGCTCCCAGCTCACCCAGGGTGAGCCGGATGCCAGCTCCTTCCCCAGCGGCGGCCTGCGGGCCACCTTCGAGGCCCGGGGCTACACGGCCTGGGATCCCACTTCGCCCGCCTTCCTCATGGAGGGGCCCCTGGGCATCACCCTCTGCATCCCCACCGCCTTCGTGGGCTACCACGGCGAGGCCCTCGACCAGAAGGTGCCCCTCCTGCGCTCCATGGACGTGGTGAGCCAGGCGGCGGTGCGCGGTCTGAAGCGCTTCGGCATCGAGGCTGCCCACGTGGCGGCCCAGTGCGGCCCCGAGCAGGAGTACTTCCTGGTGGACATGGAGCTGGCCCGCAAGCGCCCGGACCTGCTCTTCGCCAACCGCACCCTCCAGGGCGCCCGGCCCCCCAAGGGCCAGGAGCTGGAGGACCACTACTTCGGCTCCATCAAGGAGCGTGTCCTGGGCTTCATGCAGGAGGTCGAGCTGGAATGCTTCAAGCTGGCCATCCCCGCCAAGACCCGGCACAACGAAGTGGCCCCCAACCAGTTCGAGATCGCCCCGATCTATGAAGCCGCGAATCTGGCCTCGGACCACAATCAGTTGCTCATGGAGATCCTGAAGACCACCGGCGAACGCCACGGTCTCATGGTCCTGCTGCACGAGAAGCCCTTCGCCGGGGTGAACGGCAGCGGCAAGCACGTCAACTGGAGCCTGGCCACGGACGGGGGCATGAACCTCCTTGAGCCCGGCAAGACGCCGGAGGAGAACCTCGCCTTCCTCTACTTCCTGGCGGCCACGCTGAAGGCCATCCACCGGCACGGCGGCCTGCTCCGGGCGGTCATCGCGTCCGCCAACAACGACCACCGCCTGGGCGCCAACGAGGCCCCGCCGGCCATCATGAGCGTCTTCCTGGGCCAGCACCTCAGCGAGATCCTCGACGCCATCGAGCGCGGTGAGATCAGCGGCGGGGCCGAGCAGAAGCTGCTGGAGATCGCCAACCTGCCCCACATCGAGAAGGACTTCACGGACCGCAACCGCACCTCCCCCTTCGCCTTCACCGGCAACAAGTTCGAGTTCCGCGCCGTGGGCTCCAGCCAGCCCATCGCCATGCCCCTCACCGTCATCAACGCCTGCGTGGCGGAGGCCCTGAACGAGCTGAACCTGGCCCTGGAAGCCGAGGAAGGCCGGGGGACGCCGCACCGGGAGGCCGTGATGGCGGTGGTCCGGAAGGCCGTGGTGGAGACCAAGGCCATCCGCTTCGAGGGCAACGGCTACAGCGACGAGTGGAAGCAGGAGGCGGAGCGCCGCGGCCTGCCCCACGCGAAGGACACCGTCGCCGCCCTCAAGATCTGGGATGGCGAAGCCGCCAAGGCCGCCTTCGTGCAGACCGGCGTGCTCACCCGCGAGGAACTCGAGGCGAGGATCCACATCCGCCACGAGCAGTACCAGAAGGCCCTGAGCATCGAGGCCCAGGTCCTGCGGGAGATGGCCGAGACCCAGATCCTGCCCACGGTCCTGGCGGATCTCGGCGCCCGCGCCGGGGCCCTCAACAAGCTCGGGGCCGCCGGCCTCGAGGTGCCCGACTCCCTCAAGACCTCGCTGCAGGCCCAGGCGCACCTCGCCGGGGAGGCGCAGACCCGGCTCCTGGGCCTGGTCAAGGCCCTCGCGGACGCGGAGGCCCTGGAGCACCACGAAGCGCGGACGGAAGCCTTCGGGCATTCGGTCCGGGTGGCCATGGAGGCCCTCCGGGACGTGCTGGACACCCTCGAGGAGGGCTGCA
>JBGASS010000341.1:0-3263 GCA_044229555.1 Holophagaceae bacterium | reverse complement strand
ACCAGCACGCTGAAGCGCTCCGTGAGCTGGACAAGGCTTCCCTGCGTCCGAGATCCCGCCTCCCGATCGACTACGCGGAGTATGAAACCATCGGCCTGCTGGGATTCCGCGGAGCCGGGCGCGTCCTGAAGGTTCGTGCAATCGCCCACCTGTCCCGGGGTGAAGCCGATACGGCCCTTGCCGACGTGATGACCCTCCTCAGGATCGCGAACCACCTGAGGTCTGAACCCTGTCTGCTGGCCTCCCTGTTGCGGACCTCGATGCTGGGCATGGCCATGCAGGTGATCTGGGAAGGCCTGGCGGAGCACCGGTGGAATGACCGTCAATTGGCACTCCTCCAGCAGGAACTTCGACGCGTGGACTTGTTGAGCAGCGCTCGATTGGCCGGGGAAGGCGAACGGATGATGCCGATCGACGGCTTCACGAAGACAGCCGAGGGCACGCCGTTGCCTCGCGGGCTCCAGAGTCAGACCTCACGGAAGGAACCCCTGCGACTTGGGCGTCTCGGGAAGGGCTGGTGGTACCGGAACCTCATCGAGATCGATCAGTACTACGCTTCATCCTTGCTGGACCTGTTGGATCCGAAGGCCCATCGCATCCATCCCGACCGGTGGGTTTCAGCTGAAGCCTGGATCCACAAGAGGAAGTACCGGAAGGACCTCACCCTGGCCTTGATCGCGCTCCCGGCCCTGGGTGGCCAGGTGGTTCGCATCTCTCGCGTCCAGTCGGGCATGGACCAGGCGATCGTGGTCTGCGGATTGGAGAGGTTTCGGCGGGTTCGCGGGGCATACCCCGCCAGCCTCGCGGAATTGGTTCCGGAATTTATGGACAGGACGATTGGGGACCTGGCAGATGGTGCGAGCCTTCGCTACAGGCGATCGGGGGAGTCCTTCCTCCTCTACAGCGTGGGCTGGAACATGCGGGACGATGGTGGCCAACTTGCCTGGAACCAAGAAGCCAAGCCGGCCCTCGACCTGGAAAAAGGGGACTGGGTCTGGGCCTCGCAGGTTCGAAAGGAGGTTCAGGCGAGATAAGGAGGGGCTCCAGCATCGACGGGTTCGGCAGGGGTGACCGATCAAGCTTCATCAACCTGCTCACCCCACCACCGCCAAGACGAGGTTCAGGCCGTAGCCCACCAGGTAGAGGATTCCCGCCTTGCGGATGCGGCTGTCGAAGTCCGTGCGCCACCAGAAGAACAGGCCGGCGAGCGGGATGAAGAGGACCAGCAGGCCCCAGAGGAGGCCCTCCTGCTCCCAGGCCTCCCAGGCCATCCAAAGGTGGCCCGCGGTCATGGCGAGGCCCGCGGCGAGGGAAAGCAGGAACATGGGGGACTCCAGAGAGGGAAGAGCCGCTGGGGCCAGAGGTGCCGGAGGCTGGGCCGCTGCCGGCAACGGCGTGCGGACAAGGGGTCGCGGAACCGGAACAGGGCCTCCGGTCCGGGTGCGTCTCAGACCACCCAGAGGTTCCAGGGGGTCATGACCAGGACGGCGCCGATGCAGAGGAACAGCATGGGAACTCCAGGGGCGGAAGGCCGCCGGAGCCAAGATTCCCAGGGCTGCTTGATGCGGAAAAATAGATAATTGATTAATTAAGATTCAGGAAAACGGAGGCGAGCAGGCCTTGTCCTACTTCACCGCGAAGGGTGCGGGATCCAGCGGCCCCGGATGCTTCGTGCCGCAGCGCGGGCAGGCGGCGCTCTCAGGCTTGTCCGGCACGGGATCGACGCCGCCCTCCGTGATGGGCGAGCAGCGGATGAGGCGCATCGTGGTGAGGATGCCGCCCTTCAGTGTGCCGTGGGTGCGGACGCAGCCGAGGCCGTAGTGGCTGCAGCTGGGGTGGAACTTGCACGCGGTGCCGAGGATCGGGCTGAGGGTCAGCTGGTAGCCGCGGATGGCGGCCCGGGCGAGCCAGGCGCTGGGCTGGAAGCGCACCGGCAGCAGGGCCTCCACGCAGAGGTAGGCGAAGAGCACGAGGAAGGGATGGTCCAGCATCCAGAGCTTCCACACGGTGGATTCCATGGGCCGGGGCGCCGCTTCAGGCACCGGCCGTCTCGAGTTCCTGCTTGTACTTCCGGGCCTCCTCCAGGAAGGCGGGGACCAGGTCCTCCTCCTTCACCTTCCGGATCAGCTCGCCCTTGCGGTAGATGAGGCCCTCGCCGGCGCCGCCGGCCACGCCCAGGTCCGCGTCCTTGGCCTCCCCGGGGCCGTTCACCACGCAGCCCATGACGGCGTAGGTGATGCCCTCGTGGTTGATGGCCTTGAGGCCCGCCTCGATCTCGTTGGCCACCCGGTTCAGGTCGATCTGCACCCGCCCGCAGGAGGGGCAGCTCACCATGCGGATGCCGCCCTCCCGGAGCGCCAGGGCCCGCAGCATCTCGTGGCCGACCCGGCATTCCTCCTCCCCGTCGCCGGTGAGCGAGACGCGGATGGTGTCGCCGATGCCTTCGCCCAGGAGGATGCCCATGCCGATGCTGCTGCGGATGGTGCCGCCGAAGGGCGTGCCCGCCTCGGTGACGCCCAGGTGGAAGGGATAGTCCACCTGCTTCGCCAGCAGGCGGTAGGCCGCCACCGTGCGCACCACATCGCTGGCCTTGAGGCTGATCTTGGTGTGGTAGAAGCCTTCCTTTTCCAGCATCTCCAGGTGGCGCAGGGCGCTCTCCACCATGGCCTCGGGGGTGGCGGTGCCGAACTTCTCCAGCAGGTCCTTCTCCAGGCTGCCGCCGTTCACGCCGATGCGGATGGGGATGCCCTTCTCGCCGGCCTTGTCCACCACCGCCCGGACCCGGTCCTGGCCCCCGATGTTGCCGGGATTGATGCGCAGGCAGGCGGCGCCGCCGTCCGCCGCCACCAGGGCCAGGCGGTAGTCGAAGTGGATGTCGGCGATGATGGGGATGGGCGAGCGGGCCACGATCTCGTGGAAGACCTCGCCGGCCTTCTTGGTGGGCACGCTGACCCGCACGATCTCGCAGCCCGCCCCGGCGTAGCTGTAGATCTGGCTGACGGTGGCCTCCACGTCCCGGCTGTCAGTCTTGGTCATGCTCTGGACGCTGATGGGGGCGTCCCCGCCCACCGGGACCTTGCCCACCATGATCTGGCGGGTCCTGCGGCGGGGGGAGAGGGGCTGGAGCAGATCCGACATGGGGCCTCGCGCGACCGCCCTCCTGGACAATGGGGGCCGAAACTCCAGTCTATCGGAAGCCCCGCTTCAGTCGCGGGGCGGCTCCGCGGGGAGGGGGCAGCGGGCGGTGGTCTCCCCGGGGGAGA
>JBGASS010000340.1:0-3290 GCA_044229555.1 Holophagaceae bacterium | reverse complement strand
TGGAAGCCGGAGAACCGCGCGCGGCTGAAGGCCTTCCTCCAGGCCCTGGAATCCAAGGCCTCGCCCCTCTCGGCGCCCTGGAACTTCCCCAAGGAGATGCAGGCCCTGCGGGATTTCCTGCCCGCGGCCCTGCTGGACCCTTGAGTGTGCCCGGCCCCGGCGGCCCCTGGGCGGCCCGCCTCCACGCCGCCGCGCAGGGGGAGGCCCTCGGCCTCTACCTCCACATCCCCTTCTGCAAGGACCGTTGCACCTACTGCTCCTTCGTCACGACCCGGGACCAGGGCCTGCAGGAGGCCACGGTGGCCCGGCTCGCCGGGGACCTCCAGGCCTGGGGCGCCGCCCTGGGCCGGCCGGCGGTGGACACCCTCTACCTCGGCGGCGGGACGCCCTCCCTTTTGGAAGCCGGGGAGCTGGCGGCCCTGACCCAGGCGGTGCGGCAGGCCTTCGACCTGGGCCCCCTGCAGGAGGCCACCCTGGAGGCCAACCCTGGCACCGTGGACCGGGCCTGGCTGGAAGGCGCCCGGTCCCTCGGGTGGGACCGGATCTCCTTCGGCGTGCAGACCCTGGACGACGGGCTGCTGCAGCGGCTCGGCCGCATCCACGGCGGCCAGGAGGGCCTGGAGGCCCTGGAGCTCGCCGCCCGGGCGGGCTTCCAGCGGCGCAGCGCGGATCTCATGGTGGGCATCCCCGGGCAGGACCTGGACCGGGTTCTGGGGGACGCCCGCGCCCTCGCCGCCACGGGCATCGACCACATGAGCATCTACCTGCTGGACTTGGACAAGGCCTGCCCCCTCAAGGCGGAGGTGGAGGCGGGCCGCGCCGCCCTGCCCTCCGAGGACGCGGTGGCGGACGCCTTCGAGGCCCTGCAGGCGGAGCTCCCGGCCCTGGGCCTGCTGCCCTATGAGATCAGCAACTACGCCCGGCCCGGGGGCGAGAGCCGGCACAACCTCCGCTACTGGAAGCGCCGCCCCTACCTGGGCCTGGGCCCTTCCGCCGCCTCCCAGCTGGGGGATTTCCGCTGGACGGAGAGCGGCATCATCCCCGCTTGGGTGGAGGGGCGGGGGGAGCGGGAGGTCCAGGAGCTCGGCGCCGCGGAGCGCCTTTCCGAGATCCCCCTGCTGGGCCTGCGGCTGCACGAAGGCGTGGACTGGGAGGAGCTGGGGGCGCGGTCGGAGGCCGCCAACCTGCGGCCCCTCTTCGATGCCTGGTCCGCCGCCCTCGACCGCTTCGAGGCCGGGGGCCTGGTGGCGCGCCGCGGCCCCCGGCGCGCCCTGACGCCCCGGGGCATGCTCATGAGCAACGGGATCCTGGAAACCTTCGTCTAGCCGGCGGCGCTAGCCCCGGGTGCGGTGCTTCAGGTGGTCCCATACGAACCACGCCACACCGGCGAGGATGCAGGCCCCGATGGCCAGGTCGAACTTGTGGAACCAGGCCCCGAGGGTGTTCCACTTCTCCCCCAGCTTGTAGCCCACCCAGGCCAGGCCGAGGCACCAGGGCAGGGAGCCCGCGAAGGTGTAGAGGTGGAATTTCGTCCGGTCCATCTCCGCCACGCCGGCGGGCAGGGCGATGAAGGTGCGCACCACCGGGAGGAGGCGCCCGATGAAGACCGCCCAGACGCCGAAATGCTCGAAGAAGCGATGGGCCTTGTCCAGGTGGCCTTCGTGCAACAGCACGTACTTCCCGAAGCGCCTCACCGCCGCGTGGCCGCCCCAGCGCCCGATCTCGTAGGGCGGTATGGAGCCCAGATTGCAGCCGAGGGCGCCGAAGATCCCCGCGATCCAGATCTGGGCGGCGGGACTCCCGGCCCCCAGGCCGAAGAAGGTCAGCTCGCCCTTGAAGGCCAGGTACCCGGCGAAGGGCATGATCACCTCGCTGGGCAGCGGGATGCAGGCGCTTTCGATGGCCATGAGGAGCAGGACCCCGGTGGGGCCCGTGGCCGCCATGACGGCGGTCATCCAGGCGACGATGGGGGCGAGGAGTCTGTGCAGCATCCTTCGATGATGGCCGATTCAGCGAGGAAGCAGCTCCTTCAGCCGTTCCAGCGCCAGGGCGGCGGCCCGCTCGACCGCGGGGGTGGGGGCCGCGTCCGCCTCCTGCACGAAGCCGTAGAGCCGGGCCAGTTCCCGGTGGATCTTCTCCAGGCCCGCCTTGGCCGGGCCCGGACCAGCCGCCGCCCGGGCGCTGAGGTCCATTCCCTCCGCAAGCCGGAGGGCCAGGGCGTAGGCCCGACGGAGGTCCGCCGGCGAGGTGGACACCCGGGGATCCATGGCCACGGCGAAGGTCCGGCGGAGGGTCCGCCCGGCGGCCTCGAGGCGGGCGGTGTAAGCCCCGGGAGGCACCAGGACGCCTTCGGGTTCAAGGGGCGTGGCGCCGGTAATGGCGGAGATGGGCGGCCCGGGCTCCAGCGCCGCCGGGGGCTCATGGCGCAGGTCCCAGACGAAGCGGTGGGCGCCCGCGCCGGTGGGCAGCCCGCCCGGAGCCGCGATCCAGTGCATCGGGACGTTCAGTGATTTCCCGTCCACAGGCCTCGCCGGAAGGTCGCTGCGGAAGCGCCGGACGAGGCGGCCTTCGGCGTCCAGGATCTCCAGGGTGAGGGGCGTCCCCGCGTCCGCCTTCAAGGCATAGTCCAGCAGGGCGCCGTCCGGCGGGTTCTCCCCGACCGGCTCTTCCGGCGGCAGGGGGGTGTCGGTGTTGAGGTTCCGCCGGACCCGGATGGCCGTCGCGGGCTGGAAGAGGACCACGTCGGGGGACGGGGTGGCCGCGTCCAGCTGCCGCAGGGGCTCGATCCCATCAAGGATCCAGAAGGAACGGCCATGCGTGCCCACCACGAGGTCGTCGCCGTGGACCACCAGGTCCCGGATGGACGTGGACGGCAGGTTGCGGGTCAGGGGCTGCCAGTGGCCGCCGTCGTCGAAGGAGACGTGCACCGTGCGCTCCGTGCCGGTGAAGAGGAGCCCGCGCCGCTTCGGATCCTCGCGCACCGTGTTGGAGGGCGCGTCGGGGGGCAGGCCCTCCGTGATCTCCTGCCAGGTCTTCCCCCCGTCCTTCGTGCGGAGGAGGTGGGGCCGCAGGTCGTCCAGCCGGAGGGTGTTGATGGCGGCGTAGCAGGTGTCCTCGTCGAAATGGGAGGCCTCCAGCTGGGAGACCTTCATCCAGGGCTTCAGCTGGGGCGGCGTGATGTCCGACCAGCTCTTTCCACCATCCTTGGTGAGGTGGAGGAGGCCGTCGTCGGTGCCCGCCCAGAGCCGGTTGACATCCCTGGGGGAGGGCGCCAGGGCGTAGACCACGCC
>JBGASS010000339.1:0-3290 GCA_044229555.1 Holophagaceae bacterium | reverse complement strand
GGGTGCCGCTGCCATCCAGGCTGGCGCGGGAGGTGCCGACTGGCTCTCCGGGACCGGGGTTCGCCAGGCCCGCCGGCGGATCCGCGTCCTCCAGGTAGCTGAGGAAGCTGAAGGTCCACTTGGGCCCGAGGTTGCTGTAGGTGAAGGTCTGGGGCTGGCGGACCTGCCGCTGAAAGTAGCTCACGGTGAAGGGGATCGAAGGCCCTTTCGGGGGCGTGTAGAGCAGGGGCGTGTCCTTCACCTTCAGCCCCGTGGTCTGGGCGTGGATGGCGTACGTGGCCATGCCAACCGGACAGGTTCCCCCTCCGACATCATCTCCCCCACCCAGGTCGCAGTCCTGGGTGGTAAACCCGCTGCCCCAGACCTCCGCGGCCCGGGCCTTGGACAGGGGCAGGAAGCCCTCCGGAAGCCGCCCCGCCGGGACAAGCATCGCCCCCGACGCCTCCACGTCCAGGGCCCTCGCGCTGATCCAGCGCTCGCCGTCGAAGGTGGGATCCTTCACGAGGTAGCGGCCGTCCTCGGCCTGCACCACGGCGGCGAAATGCCCCGCCTTCAGGTGCACCAGGGCCGGCACCACCATGGGCGCGCCGGGCTTGCGGGAGGCCAGCTGCATCGTGAGGCCCAGGCGGGTGGCCACGTCCAGGTTGTGGGCGAGGCTGGTGCCCTTCGCCGTGCTCTTCTCCGCGTGGGCCGGCGCGCTGTCCAGGCCCAGGGAGCTCATGATGCAGGCGAGGCCGATGGGGCCGCACACGAAGGCCTGGTCCGGCTGCGCCTTCATGAAGTCGAGGGCGCCCTTGGCGGCGATGACCCGATCCCCAGCGGCGCCGTGGAAGGCGGGCTGCCGGTCCAGTTCCTTCAGCAAGGATTCCAGCTCGGCCTGCCGGCCCAGGCGGGCGTAGAGGTCCACCAGGCCGCTGCCGGCCCGTTCCGGCACCGCGCGGCCGGCCCCGGCCGTGACGTTCCGGCTGAGGCTCCAGGCCGTCTGCCAGGCCTCCAGCGCCTTCGAGACGTAGCCGTGGCGATGGTAGGCCGCCCCCAGATTGCTCCACAGGGACGCGCTCCAGGGCGAATTCGGGTGCGCCTGCAGGTAGCGCAGGAAGGGCGTCATCCGCTCCGGATCGCCCGCGCGCTCGAAGGCCGCGAGGGCAGCCTGGAGGTCCGCGTTCTCCCGGGCCGTGGGCTCGGCGCCGAGGGGTTGGAGCGGCTCCTCGAAGATACGCTGCCGCCTGAGGGCCTCGGCCGAGAGCAGGCCGGAGGCGGGCTCCCCGGCCTGGAGCCCTGGAATGGCGCCGAAGGCCAGCAGGCAGGCGAGGGGGGTGCAAAAACGTGAGAAGGGGCGTCGCACGGGTGCGCTCCTGATGGACAGTGAGGACGCTGCCCGGAGGCAGCGAACTGGGGTATCAGGAGATCTTCCGTGCTGGACCCCGCCGGGGGATGGTCCGGCGGCGAATTTTGGCTCTGGTCCGGTTCGTGGAGGGGCCTACTCGAACTCTTTCCTCAGGGCCGCGACGGCCCGCTGGAGGTTCGGGTTGAGCGCCTGGCTACGCTCCAGGGCCTGGAAGGCCTCGGCTCTCCAGACCTCCCGCCTCCGGTCCGGGCGCCTGGCCGCGAGCAGGAGGAGTTCGCCCTTCAGGAAGTAGGCCATCGGGTAGCCCGGCGAGGCCGCCAGGATCCTCTCCACGATGCCCAGGCCCTCCTTGAGGGGACGGTCGATGGCGCCTCCCGAGACGATCCCCCAGCGCACCTGTTCCCGGGCCAATTTCCCGTGGTCCAGCATCAGGTCGGGGTCCTTGGGATCGCGCCGTCCCGCCTCGGCCAGTGACTGTCCGGCCAGGGCAAGCAGGGGACGAGGATCCTGCCCCTTCCGGGTGTTCCACTCCGCCTGGACGAGGGCGGCCTCGGCCCGGTTGGCATGGCCGATCATGAGGTCCGGCTTGATCCGCACGCTCGCCTCCGCGGCCTTCATGGCCGCGTCCACGTCCCGGGCGGGATCGTTCCCCTCGCGTGCCCGCCGCTCGGCACGCAACACGTGCAAATCCGCCAGCCGTCCCAGGCACATCGCCTGGTCGGGATTCAGGGTCAGCGCGTGCTGGTAGGCCTCGATGGCCCGGTCGTAGCAAGGAACCGGGTCATCCCCCTTCCCGTCCGCCACCCTGCCTAGCCATTTCAAGGGGGATGCCATGGCGAAGTAGGTCTTGGCATTCGGATTGGTGTCGTTGGCCTGCTGGTAATGCCGGACGCTGGCTTCGAGGTCCTTTTCCGCGCCGGGGTTCCCGTGGGTCGCCTCGTAGAGCCCGAGCTGAAAGTAGCAATCCCCCATGTTCTGCAGGATCTGCTCCTTGAAGTTGGACTGCTTCAGCAACCCCTCGTACTCGCGGAGGGAGGCGCGGAGATTCGTCCCCGGGTCCTCCCCGAAGTACCGGCGCGACGTGCTCGCCATCACGTAGAGAGCGTTGGCCTTGACGAACGAGGCCCACGCGAAGCTTGGTTTGAGGGCCTGAGCCATCTCGGCGGCCTGGATCGCGAGCCTCATGGGGGCCCGGACATCCTCGCCCCGGGTCGAAGCAAATTCCAACCACAGATACTGGATGATCGCCTTCTGGACGTAGGCCTTGGGGTTCCGGGGATCCACCTGGAGCAGCCGGTCCGTCGCGCCCAGCGCGGAATCAAGGTCCCCAGGGGTGGCCAGGTGCTGGTCGATGCGCATCGAGAGGCGGAGGGAGCGCGCCTGCGCCCGCATTTCATGGACCTCGGGCGAACTGCGCTCCAGGTCGGCGGCGTGGTCGAGGGCCGATTCCATCGCATCAAGGAGCGCGGACATCCGCGCGTACTGGGAATCGAGCTGGGCCCTGGCGGCCATCGCCCCGTAGGCCGCGGCCTCGAGGATGGGGGCCGCCGCGTCCCCCGGCTCCATGTGGGCCGCTTCCTGGGCGCGCTGGAGCGCCAGTTCGGGCTGTCCTTCCTGCAGCGAGGTCTGCCCTTCGAAACAGGCCCGCTGGTAGGGGCTCAGGGAGGACTTCCCCTCCCTCAGATTGCGGTTCGCAGGTTCCAGGTACTGCTTCTGGAGCCTGGCCATGACCGTGGCGGGCATCTGGTCCCGGTTGAACAGCCACCGGATGGGCCCCTGCCGCAGGGTCCCGAATTCCGCCAGCTTCAACTGGTAGGTGCGCCCGTAGGCGGCCCCGAGCGCCGCCGCCACTTCCGGCGCTTGGAAGCCCGCGTTCCACGCCTCCTGGAGCTCCTCCTGGGCCTTCTCAGGGTCGCCGAGGGCGAGATGCGCGCGCCCCAGC
>JBGASS010000338.1:0-3295 GCA_044229555.1 Holophagaceae bacterium | reverse complement strand
ACATTCCGAAGCACCGGACCCACCTCATTGGCCGGTTCCGGGAAACGGCCGACCTGTGCGTCTACATCCCGAAGGAAAAGCGGAAGGGGAAGGCGTTCTATGGCCCCAAGCTCCCCACCCCCGGCCAATATCTGCGGGGATGCTACATCCCGTCTTCCACTGGGCAGTTCACCTACGGCGGACGGGCCCGCACGGTCCGGTACATGGTCATCGAAAACGTGGCCTGGAAGGGGGCCGGTGACCGCCCCATGCGGGTGATCATCCTGCGTCCGACGCCGTACAACAGGACTGGCGCCCGCAGCCTGGTGTCTTTTGGTCGCCGGCGCCCCAAGCGGGGGTACAACCGCCCGGCCTTCCTGATCACCACCGACACGGAATCCCCGGTCGAACGGCTGATCCAGGCTTACTACGATCGCTGGCAGATCGAAGTGCTACACCGCGAAATGAAGTCCGAGGTTGGCGTGGGTCAGACCCAAGTCCGTAACGAACTGGCCAACGAACGGACCCACAGCTTGCAGGCCGCCGCCTTCGCGGCCCTAAATCTGGCGGCCTACCGGGTCTATGGTGGGCAGTGGCACCGGTCGATGCCCCAGCGCCCAAGCTGGCGGAAGCGGCCACCCATGCGACTCAGCGCCCGGGAATTGCTGAACTGCTTCCGAAACGACCTTGTCCGTTCCGGCTTCTTTGCCACGAAGTCTAAGAAGACAGCGAAGCAAGAAGAAACCTGGGTCCTGCCCGACCGCGAAACCTACGCCGCAGCCTAGGCCGCGGCCCCCAAAATCTGACGCTCCCGTCCGGCCCCTGATGAAGGGGCGGCGGGAGCGTCTGCTTGTTTGCGAAATCGGCCCTTCCTAGAAGGCCGTTAGGTCGTTTGGAGGGTCGAACCACCCCGCCGACATCGGCCTCGGGCCCTAATGGGCGTCCTGGAAGGGCTAGGACCCACCTTCCAGGACGCCCATTACCTGAAAAAGCGGCTTCGTGTACCTTCCGCCGAAATCAGCACTTCCGGGCTTTTTTGCGGAACCGCTCGCTCCGGATTCGCCTGGGGCCTGCGAGTAGAAACCTAGAAATGTCTAAACTCCAGACGAAGGGGCCGGCTCAAGCCGGCCCCTTCGCTGGGCAGGAACGCTTACTTCCCGGCCTTGGCGGGAGCCGCGGCGGGAGCGGGTGCAGCCGCGGGAACCCCAGCCTGGGCGGCGCGGAGGGCCCCCTGGCCCTTGCGGCTGAAGTCGATGGACTCGGCCAGCACGCGGAGGGCCTCACCGGGGGCGTGGAAGCCGGTGCTGTTCTCGGCCTCGACGAAGTCCAGGTAGAACTGGGCCTTGCGCTGGAAGTCCCGGGCCTGGGCCAGCTCGGCGTCGGGGCGACCGGCCTCCTTGGCGGCCTTGAGTTCCTTGATGAGCTCCATCAGGGCATCCATGGCCACGTTCCGGATCTTGTAGGTGCGCGTCTGGATGTCCTCGACCCGGGCCTTCATCTCCTTCTCATCCCAGCTGTGGCAGGAGGAGCAGGCGTTCTTCACGTTGAGCAAAGGGCTGCGCACGTGGTGGTCCGTGAACTCCTTGCCATCCTTCTTGGTGGTGGGCATGTGGCAGTCCACGCAGGACACGCCGGAGCGGGCGTGGATGCCCTGGCTCCACATCTCGAACTCGGGGTGCTGGGCCTTGAGGGCGGGCGCACCGGTCTGGGCGTGGCTCCAGTCCTTGAAGCCGGCTTCGTCGTAGTAGGCCTGGATGTTCTCCACCTTGAGGCCCTTGGCCCAGGGGAAGACGAGGCGCTTCTCAGGTCCCTTGAAGTAGTACTCCACGTGGCACTGGCCGCAGACGTAGGCACGCATCTCGGCGGGGGTGGCCTGCTTGTTCACGTCGTAGTCCTTCACACCCTCGGAGGCCTTGAGGGCGCGCATGCCCTCGATGAAGCCCTGGCGGGTGACCCGCAGCTTCATGGTGGCGGGTTCGTGGCAGTCGATGCAGGCCACGGGGTGGTTCACCAGCTTGCGGGACTCGAAGTAGGGCATCCCGTTCATGGCCTCGAAGCCCTTCTGCAGGTCGCCGTTGCCGAGCTTCTTCTGGGGGACGTAGGTGGAGGCGTGGCAGTTCATGCAGGTGCCAGGCTGCTTCACCGCCTGCTGACGCTCGGTGTAGGTCTGGTCCTCGAGCATGAAGGCGTGGCCCCGCTCCTCGCGGAAGTCCTTGGAGAAGGCGTAGCCCGCCCACATGGTCTTGAGCCGGGGATCCTCCTCGATCTTGGACTGGCTCACCACCGTGCGCGGATCCTTCTCGCTGGGGGTGCGGGGCATCGCCTCGCTGCCGCCGAACTTGGTGCGGACCATGTCCACGGTCTTGAGGTAGGTCTCGTACTGAAGGGGGTACTTCTTACCCCAGAGGGCGGGATCCTCCGTCTCATCGGTGAGGACGATGTCCTCGCCGGGGGCCTTGGGCGCCTTCTTGTCGGCCTTCTTCGCCACGGCCTTGGCGGCCGGTTTGGCGGCGGGGGCCTTGCCCTTCTCCTGGGCGCCACGCGCCGAGAGCACGGCCATGGTCAGCGCCGCGAGGGCTGTCAGTCCGAGGGCGGGTTTCAAACGCATGGGACCTCCTGTGGGATTCCAGGGTTGGAGCCCCATGCTCTCGTAATTCGGACCATTTGGTCGTGATATAGGTCATATCCTGCCTCGTCGGGGAGGATCGTCCCCACGGCGGGCATCTGGAGGTCCGGGTTGCGGGTCTTCATCCGGAAGAGGAGGGCGCTCCGGGCCGGATCGCCGGGGGCGATGAGCAGGCTGCCTTCCCCCGATTCTCCTGGGATCAGGAACTGCCCGCGCTGACCGAGGGCCGTGCGGAGGAGGGGTACTTCGTGTCCATGCCCAGCCGCCGCAAGCGGGATGGGCGCTTCGTGGACATCTGCTTCCCCCTGGACCCGGCCACCCGCGAGGCCATCGAGACCCGCGTGCTGACGGCCTACGAGGCCGCCACCGGCGCCAAGGCCATCAGCCGGTTCGACAAAGGCGAAGGAGGCCCGGTGCGTCCGGACCTCCTGAACGTGGAGGAGTTCGGCTTCACGCCGAAGCAGAACCCCTGAGCCAGGGCCTCAGCGCCCCCCCGAGGGCGGGGCGGGCTTCAGGCTCCGGATCCAGGCCTCCAGGCTGCGCACCGCCGCCTCGTCGGGGAGGATCGTCCCCACGGCGGGCATCTGGAGGTCCGGGTTGCGGGTCTTCATCCGGAAGAGGAGGGCGCTCCGGGCCGGATCGCCGGGGGCGATGAGCAGGCTGCCTTCCCCCGATTCTCCTGGGATCAGG
>JBGASS010000337.1:0-3300 GCA_044229555.1 Holophagaceae bacterium | reverse complement strand
GCCCTTCCGCCTGGGCAAGGTCCAGGCCGAAGACCTTCAGGTGAGCGTCCGGGAGGTCGGCGTGGTGGACCCCGTCTCCAAGGTGGACGTGAAGAGCACCGTGAGCGGCCGCGTGGTGGGCCTCAAGGTCCGGGAGGGCGCCGTGGTCCATTCCGGCGAAGTGCTCGCGGAAGTGGAGCCCGACGTGACCCAGGCCCAGAACCTCAGCGACGTCCAGGGCAGCCTCACCCAGTCCCGGCTGAAGTTCGCGGATTCGGAGCGGGAGTACACCCAGCAGAAGGCCCTCTTCCAGGCCGGCCTCATCAGCGAGCAGCAGCACCGGGACGCCAAGACGAAGCGCGACCTCTCCGAGGAGAGCTTCAAGTCCGCCCAGATGCGCTACCAGATCGTCGAGGACCGCGGCATCCCCATCAGCGGCAACGCCGCCAGCCAGAAGGCCCGGGTGACGTCGCCGATGAACGGCGTGGTCATCAAGAAGGGCGTGGAGCTCGGCGACACCATCACCAGCGGCGTCTCCAGCTTCAACGCCGGCACCGTGGTCTTCACCGTGGCGGACCTCAAGAGCCTCATCGTGCGGGTGAACCTCAACGAGGTGGACATCGCCAAGGTGAGCGTCGGCCAGCCGGTGCGGGTGACCCTGGACGCCTACCCCCAGAAGTCCTTCACCGGCAAGGTGCGCTTCGTGGCCCCGGCGGCGAAGCTGGTGGAGAAGATCAAGGTCTTCGAGGTGGAGGTCCAGCTCGACGAGCTGGGCGACGCCTTCCGCACCGGCATGAGCGCCAACGTGGAGATCCTCGGCGAGAAGCGCGTCAAGGCGATCTCCGTGCCCCTGGAGGCCCTGCAGCGCAAGGACGGCGCCACGGTGGTCTACCGCCTCAAGAAGGACCTCAAGCCGGAAAGCTTCAAGGCCGCGAAGGAGGGCCTCTCGGGCCGCGGCAAGTTCGTCTGGCTCAGCGACCACTGGCAGGACTACTTCGAGCGGGTGGACGTCAAGGCCGGCATCGCCACCCTGGAGCGGGTCGAGATCCTGTCGGGCCTCAAGGCCGACGACCAGGTCGCCCTCGAGGATCCCAGCCGCAAGAAGGTCGAGAAGGACGACGAGAATAATTAATTTAGACGAGGGGGACCGCGCGCTCGCTCTGCTCGCTCTCCGTCCCCCTCGTGCTCCCCACGTTGTGTCCGGGCCAAGCCCGGCCCCAACGTCCGGCTCCGACAACCCGCCACCCTCACCCTTCAATTCACGCCGGAGAACGCGATGTCCCACGTCATCCAGACCCGCGGCCTCACCAAGACCTACGGCGCGAAGGACGCCGCCGTGCACGCGCTGCGCGGCCTCGACCTGGACGTCCAGGCCGGCGAGTTCGTCGCCCTCATCGGGCCCTCAGGCTCGGGCAAGTCCACCCTCATGGCCATCCTGGGCTGCCTGGACTCCCCCACCAGCGGCACCTACGCCCTGGACGGCCATGAGGTCCAGGGGCTGAGCGGCTCGGAGCTGGCGGCCATCCGCAACGAGAAGATCGGCTTCGTCTTCCAGAGCTACAACCTGCTGCCCAAGGCCAGCATCGTGCGCAACGTGGAGCTGCCCATGCTCTACGCCGGCGTGGGCGGGCGGGAGCGCCGGGAGCGGGCCATGGCCCTGCTGGAGAAGGTGGGCATCGCCGAGAAGGCGAAGATGCTCCCCGCCAACCTGAGCGGCGGCCAGAAGCAGCGCGTGGCCATCGCCCGCGCCCTGGCCAACAACCCGGCCATGCTGCTGGCGGACGAGCCCACCGGCGCCCTGGATTCGAAGACCGGCGCCGAGGTGCTGGACCTCTTCCGGGAGCTGCACGCGGGCGGCAACACCCTGCTGCTGGTCACCCACGATCCCTCCATCGCCGCCCTGGCCCAGCGCCGGGTCGAGATCCGGGATGGGCTCATCGCCACCACCGTCGAGGGAGCGGCCTGACATGTTCACCGGAGCCTTCCGCGAACGCCTGCACTCCGCCTACACCGAGGTGCGGGAGAACCTGGGCCGCAGCACCCTGCAGGCCCTGGGTGTGATGCTCGGGGTCGCGTCGGTGTTGGGGGGCTTCTCCATCTCCGACAGCCAGCGGCGGCGCTCCGACGAGATGTTCGTCAAGATGGGCGGCATGGACAAGCTCAACGTCCAGCCCAGGGCCCTGGCCACGGAAGGCCGCCCCAGCGCCCTCCAGCAGGCCAACCTGGGCCTTCGTCAGATCGACGCCGAGGAAGGCTCCGAGGCCAGCAGGGGCGTGGTCAAGGGCGTCAGCGTCCAGCGCAATGCGCGGGCGAGGGTCCGCTCCGAGCACGCCGACCAGGAGCGGCCGGTCACCGGCATCGCCGCCGACTTCATCCCCACCAACGGCTACGAGATCGCCGCGGGCCGGGGCTTCTCCGCCGAGGAACTGGCAGGGGGGGCGCCGGTGGCCGTGCTGGGCACCGAGGCCCTCTCGATCTTCTTCCCCAATGGGGACGCGGTGGGGAAACCCATCCAGGTGGGCGACGTGCCCCTCACCGTCATCGGCACCTTCCGGGAGCGCGTCTTCTACTTCCGCAAGCAGCCGGGCCAGCGCAACCAGTTCCGCCGCCAGAACCGCATCATCGCCGTGCCCGCGGCCCTCGTGGCGCGGCGCATGCAGGGCGACGCCTACCGCCGCATGGACCGGATCACCTTCAAGGTCCCGGACCTGGACGCCATGGAGGTCTTCGCCCGGGACCTCGGTTCCCTGCTCAAGGCCAACCACCGCCAGCAGGAGGACTTCCGCCTGGACGACGTGGCGGCCCGGGTGCGCAAGAACCGCAGCCAGGGCGACGTCTACAACATCATCTTCATGCTGTCCGGCGTCCTCTCCCTGCTGGGGGGCGGCCTCGTGAACGTCAACATCCAGATGGCGAGCCTGAAGGAGCGCGTCCGGGAGGTAGGCGTGAAGATGGCCATCGGCGCCTCGGGCCGGGAGGTCTTCAAGGAGTTCATGACCGAGGCCTTCGTGCTCACCCTCTTCGGCAGCGCTGTGGGCCTGGTCCTGGGCGTGGCCTTCTCCAAGTTCATCACCTGGTTCATCGGCATCCCCCTCTGGATGCAGGCCGACAGCTTCCTCTGGGCCACGGTGATGGCCTCCCTCTTCGGCTTCGTGTTCGCGCTGTTCCCGGCCTGGAAGGCTTCGCGGTTGAGTCCGATGGAGGCGCTGCGCTATGAGTGAGAACTCGTCCATCCTCGCCGCCCCCGGCCCCTCCCTCCTGAGCGAGGTCGAGCCCGCCCCGGCGCCCCGCCTCCGCCGCCGCACCCTCGCTTCCCGGCTG
>JBGASS010000336.1:0-3308 GCA_044229555.1 Holophagaceae bacterium | reverse complement strand
GAGGTCGCCCCGCCGGCGCTGTTGGTGACGGTGGCGTAGAAGGTGCTGCCGCTGTCGGCAGTGCTGGTGGCGGGGGTCGTGTAGGAGGCCGCCGTGGCGCCGCTGATGGCCGCGCTGTTCTTGAACCACTGGTAGGCGAGGGGCGCCGTGCCGGTCGCCGTCACACTGAAGGTCGCCGTGGCGGGGGCGGTGACGGTGACGCTGGCGGGTTGGCCGGTGATGGCGGGCGCCGTGACGACCACGGAGCCCTGGAGCTCCCAGAAGCCGCGGCCGAAGGTGGCGAGGCGGACCTTGCTGGAATCCGGGGCGACCCAGATGTCCGTCACGTTCACGAAGGGCAGGCCCGAGCCCCAGCGGGCCCAGGTGGCGCCACCGTCGCCGGAGCGGTAGAGGCCCAGCTCGGTGCCGGCGTAGAGGACGTTCCGGTCGCCGGGATCCACGGTGACGATGTTCACCGGCACGCCGCTGGGCAGGCCGTTGCCGTCGATGGCGGTCCAGGTGCTGCCGAAGTTGCTGGACTTCCAGAGGTGGTTCTTGGTGGCGTCGGGGGCCACGGAGGAGGTGTAGACGACGTTGAAGTCCGTGGGGTCGAAGGCCACGTAGCTCATGTAGGAGCCGCCATTCGGCACCGTGCCCGCCTGGGTCCAGGAGCTGCCGCCGTTGGCGGTGAGGAAGACGCGGCCGCTGTTGGCCGCGATGCCCACCACGCTGCCGTTGGACTGGGCGGAACCCACGTTGCGGATCGCGAAGGAGGTGGTGGGGAGGCCCGACACGCCCATGGCCGTCCAGGAGCCGGCGAAATTCGTGGACTTGTAGACCTTCACGTTGGCGAAGGTGTAGACCGTGTTGCCCGTGGCGTCCGAGGGGCTCATGAAGAGCCGGGTGATGAAGGGGGCGGTGGTGTTGTTGTTGCTTTCCGTGATGCCCGTGGAGGCCACCGAGAAGGTCGTGCCGCCATTCGTGCTCTTGTACACCCGGGTGTAGTAGAGGCTGCCCAGCATGGTGTTGCCGTTGGCGGGATTCATCACCGCGCCGAAACCGTCGCCGCCGATGTACTGGTTGTAGGTCGTCGTGGTGGTGCTCCGGACGCGGGTGCCGTTGTCCTGGAAGCCGCCGATCACGGCGTTCGGCGTGTTGAGGCTGGAGCCCACGGAGTAGATGAGGTGGCTCGTGATGCCGATGTTGAGGGACGAAGTCCAGGTGGTGCCGCCGTCCGTGGACTTGAAGATGCCGCCGTCGGTGCCGGCGTACATCGTGCTGCTGTTCACCATGGCGCCGCAGTGGAAGTCCGCGTGGACGTAGGGCAGGCCGCCCTGGGCCAGCCAGTCGGTCTTCTTGGTCCAGGAAGTGCCGCCGCTGGTGCTCTTGGCCATGTAGAGCTGACCGCCCAGGTACACGGTGCTGGCGTTGGAGGGGTCGATCAGGATGGCGTGGTTGTAGAAGCCCTGGCCGCCGAGGATGTCGGTGATGCCGGTGGTGCTGAGGGTCGTCCAGGTCGCCCCGCCGTCCGTGCTCTTGTAGAGGGCGTCCAGGTTGTTGTCGCTCTTGGAGGCCATGGCGTAGAGGGTGGTGCGGGTGCCCGGCGCCGAGGCCACGGAGATGCGGGTGGAAGTGGCGGCGATGCCGCCCACCGCCGCCCAGGTGGCGCCGCTGTCCGTGGAGCGCCAGACCTGCCCGGCGGTGGCTCCGGTGGCGTTGGCGGGGTCGGACTCGAGGGTCATCACGAAGGTGCTGCCGCCCGCCCAGGCGAGGTCCCAGCCCTTGGCGGAGGCGGCGATGGAGGCCACCGCGCCGTAGGTGGCTCCGCCGTCCGTGGACCGGAAGAGGCCGGTGTTCGTGGACACCAGCACGATGCTGCTGTTGGCGGGGTGGACCAGCACGGACTGGATGGTGGCGGAGGCGCCCAGGGTCGCGGGAGCGCTCCAGGTCGCGCCGCCGTCGGTGGACTTCACGATGCCGTTGCCGGAGCCGTCGAAGGGATCGCCCAGGCCCAGGTACAGGACACTGCTGTTGCCCGGATCCATGGCGAGGTAGCCGCAGGACAGGCTGCCGAGGGCGTCCGTCAATGGCGTCCAGCTGGTGCCGCCGTTGGTGGTCTTCCACACGCCGCCTCCTGCGGTGGCCACGTAGATGATGCTGGCGTTGCCGGGATCCACGAGGATCGTGCGGGGGCGGCCGCTGTCGGTCTCGTTGAGGCTGGAGCTGCCGTTCTTGATGACGTCGGCCTTGGTGGGCCCGATGTTCAGCCAGGTCCCCGAGGCGGGGGCCGCGAGGAGGCGGCGGCGGCCCGCCGGATCCGGCATGAGGTCCGCGAAGCGCTCCCGCTGGTCGGCGGCGGTGTCCATGAGGAAGCGGCTGAATTCCGCGTTGCGCTCGCCATACCAGCGCTTGTGGGCCTCGCGCCGCAGGGCCGCCTTGTCGGTGATGGGCCGGCCGCCCGGGGTGTAGGGGGGCCAGACGCCAGGGCCGTCCTCGGCGGCGTCCGCAAGCCTGATGGAATGACCGGGCTCCTGGGCTTCCTGGGGATGGCGGAGTTCCTGCGCCTGCAGCAGCATGCCGCCGGCGGCGAGAAGCAGCGTGAGGGTGCGTGCGTGGGACATGGGGTCTCCTGGGGCTCCCAGGGAGGGAACCGGGGAAGGGAGGCCCGCGGAATGGGCCACGGCGGACGCAATGCCGGCCGAAGCCCAGGACGCGGGACTTGGAAAGGAGCGGGGAATGCTCAACTGTCAGGGGGTTGAGAAAGCCCAGTCCAATCAAGAAACCGTCAGGAAGATTAAGTTTTTTTCAGGTCGGGAAATTCCATCCAGACCTCGGTGCCGACGCCCTCCGCGGGCCCGATCTGCACCTCTCCGCCGTGCAGGCGGACGATGCTCCGGACGATGGCGAGGCCCAGGCCGAGCCCCCGGCTGCCTTCCCCCTTGGCCCAGCGCTGCCCGAGCCGCGGCCTCAGGTCCGCCTCGATGCCGCTTCCCGAGTCGCGCACGGAGAGGCGGACACTCCTCCTCCCCGCCTCCGCCCCCAGCAGGATCACGCCGCCCCGGGGCGTGTGGCGCAGGGCATTGGCCACCAGGTTGTGGAAGGCCCGGCCCAACAGGCTGCGGTCCGCCTGGAGCGAGAGGCCCGGCTCGACCGCCACCGACAGCTTGATGCCCGCCTCCTCCGCAGAGGCCTCGAAGAAATCCGCCATCTCCTGGAGGAAGGCGGCCAGGGGGATCCCTTCGACCTTCAGTTCCGCCACCGGATCCTCCGCCCGGGCCAGAAACAGCATCTGCTCCACCTGGGCCGCCAGGCGGTCGCAATCCTCGAGG
>JBGASS010000335.1:0-3323 GCA_044229555.1 Holophagaceae bacterium | reverse complement strand
GGGAATCCGGTGCCGGAGCGGAGCCTCGTCCCGGTGAGGGTCTCTGGCTGGAACGCGCCCCTGCAGGACCTCGAGGCCCTGCGCGCCGGGGGCTACCACACCCTGCTCCTCACCCGCGGCCGCAAGCTCCTCGCCTGCGGCCAGAACGTCTTCGGCCAGCTCGGCGACTGGAACTTCGCCGACAGCGCCCTGCCCAAGGACGTGCTGAAGCAGGTGCTGCAGGCGAAACCCTGAAGAGCCCTGGGCCTCCCGGCCGGTTCAGCTGTCTTTCCTGGATGGATCAGCGACCAGGAGTCAAAGAGTCCCCCACAAGCCCGCCACGGGCACGGCCCACAGTCCGGGTCCGAAGGGCAAGGTCACCCGCCCGGTGTAGAGCACGATTCCGCAGCGCACCCGCTCCCTCGCCAGGCAGGTGCGCCAGGCCCGCCCCTGAGGCGACCCAGCGCCGGAGACCACGGCCCCGGGCGTCCGGGTCATTTCCCAGGCTGACCCGCCTCCTCGGCCACGCTCAGCGCCACGCAGCGCTCGCGGCCCGGTCCGTCCTGCAGGGTGAGGCTGTGGTTCAGCACCGCCGGCTCGCGGAATCCTTCGAGCCGCAGGGCAGCGGGCGGGGCCACCCGCAGGGTGGAGCGGCCCTCCCCCACGGGGGCGCGCAGGGCTTCGGCGAGGCGCCCGGGCTCGATACGACGCCCGGAGTCCCCGGGGAAGCGCGCCGTGAGGAAGAAGGCGTCCTCGCCGGCGGCCGCCAGGTGGAGGCGCCAGGTCCCCGGCTCCGGGGCCACCACCTCGGCATGCAGGACGACGGCGCCGGGAAGGAGCGCGTCCGGGTCCCGGCCTGTGGCGTCTCGTTCCGTTTCGGCATCGGCATAGGCGCGGCCCAGGCGGCGGACCCGCGGCCCCTCCACCGCGCGGAAGGCCACCAGCCTCCCGGAGGGGCTCACGGCCCAGGCCTCCCTCGGTGGTTTCGAAGTCTGGAGCAGGAGGGAGAGCGCGGGTTGTCCTTCGTCCACGGGGAAGAAGGCCTGGGCGATGCCCGCCTCCGTGGGGCCGCCGCGGTAGAGCCTGTCCAGGGCGGGGCCAGCCTCCGCGGTGGCTTCCCCTGCCTCCGGGGTACCGGGCTCCGGCGCCTCGGGCTCCCTAAGGACCGGCTGGGCCAAGTTGCCGGCCAGGTAGGGCCAGGCCTTGCTTCCCAGATGCACCTCGTCGTGGTTCCAGGCCTGGGTGAAGAGGCGGCCCCGCTGGTAGGCCAGGCGGCTGAATCCAGGGGCACCACGCCGTCCGAAGTGCGGCCGATGGCGAGGCCGCCCCAGCAGTAGGCGCTGAAGAAGGGGCCCGCCTTGGTGCCGCCGGCGGTGAAGAGGGGCGTGGCGCGGGCTTCCGGCCGCGCGTCGGCCTGGGCGCGGAAGGCGGCCATGTACCCGGTCTGGAGGACCCGGTTGCCTTCGTTCCGGGAGCCGAGGAGGGCGGCGAGCCAGCCGGTCCAGGTGCTCCAGGCCAGGTCGGCGAGGGGCGTGCCCCAGTGCGGGCTCCCGAGGGTGATGATGCGCTCCACCTTCGGGCCCGCGCCGCCGTAGATCACGGCGGTCTGGGCGTCCACGCCCCCCTTGCTATGGCAGACGAGCACCACGGGGCTGCCGTGGCGGGCCTTCACGGCGTCCACGGCGGTGGCGATGAGGGGCGCGTTGGTCCACATGCTCCCGTCGGCGTGGACATCGAGGAAGGCCGTGCGGTAGCCGCCAGCGGCGGCCTTGGCCTCCATGTCATTGCCGCCGCTCCAGGTCGAGGCGTCGCTGTTCCAGCCATGGATGAAGAGCAGGACGGGCCGCCCGCCGGCACCGCCCGGGACCGCGCCGTAGCGCAGGGTGCCGGGGGCTCCGGCGGAGGCGGCCGGGGCGGCGGCGAGCAGGGCGCAGAGGGTGGAGCTGAGGGGGAAGGCGCGGCGCATGGGGTCTCCGGGGCAGGCCTCAGGCCAGGCGGGCGGCGCGGGGCGAAGGACATCGGGGTTGGGTGTGAGCCGAGGATGCGCCCTACCCCGGGTAGGGCAAGCGGCCAGGGTGTTAAGAGTTGTTAAACCTTTGGGCCCGCGGTCCGGCCTCCGCATCGGCTCCGCCAGTGGACAAGCCGGGCCCGGCGTCCAAGAATGGACGGCACCCGGTCCATGGGAAAGCCTGGTTCCAGCCCATGCGGATCGCGTCGTTCCCGGAGGTGCACATGAGGGTGGCCAGTCCTGTCGATTCCCCCGTGGAAGCGGCGGGCCCCGGAGCGGCCGGCGGCGTCCTCCCCGCGGCCCACGCGCGCAATCCCATCCACCCCTTCGACCTGGATCCGGTGCGGGCCCTCCGCGTCAACCGCAGCGCCGTGGAGCGCCGGGTGGGCACGCTGCCGGGGCGCCGCACCGTCAAGAAGGCCTGGCAGGCCGCCTGGCTGCTGCGGGCCATCACCCTCATGGACCTGACGACCCTGTCGGGCGACGACACGCCGGGCAATGTGCGGCGCCTCTGCGCCAAGGCCCGCAATCCGGTCCGCCCGGATCTCCTGGAGGCCCTGGGGGCCGCGGACCTCGGCATCACCACTGGCGCGGTCTGCGTCTACCACGGCCTGGTGGCCACGGCGGTGAAGGCCCTGGAAGGCTCCGGCATCCCGGTGGCCGCCGTGTCCACGGGCTTTCCCGCCGGCCTCAGCCCCATGAAGGAGCGCCTCGCCGAGATCCACGCCTCCGTGGCGGACGGCGCCGCCGAGATCGACGTGGTCATCACCCGGGGCCTCGTCCTGCGGGGCGAGTGGGAAGCCCTCTACGACGAGGTCCGCGCCTTCCGGGAGGCCTGCGGCGAGGCCCACATGAAGGTCATCCTGGGCACCGGCGAGCTGGCCACCCTCACCAACATCGCGAGGGCCAGCCTGGTCTCCATGCAGGCCGGCGCCGACTTCATCAAGACCTCCACGGGCAAGGAGCCCACCAACGCAACCCTGCCCGTGGGCCTGGTCATGGCCCGCATGGTGCGCGCCCACCTGGAGGCCACCGGCTTCAAGGTGGGCTTCAAGCCCGCCGGCGGCATCCGCGCGGCCAAGGCCTCCCTGGAGTGGATGTTCCTCATGAAGGAGGAGCTGGGGGACGAATGGCTGAAGCCCGACCTCTTCCGCTTCGGCGCCAGTGGCCTGCTCACGGACATCGAGCGCCAGCTGGAGCACTTCGCCACGGGCCGCTACGCGGCGGCCTACCGCCAGCCTAGTCCATGACGAGGGGGACCGCCCGGCCGCTTTGCGGCCTCTGCGTCCCCCTCGTGCTCCCCATGCGGGTGCCAAGCTGAGCTTGTCCCCCGCAT
>JBGASS010000334.1:0-3325 GCA_044229555.1 Holophagaceae bacterium | reverse complement strand
CCCCCGCAGGCTGTGGCGGCCGCCAGGGCCGCCAGGCCCAGGAACTCCCGGCGGGGAAACTCGGTCTCGCGGTCGGCGGGCTGCAGGTCCATGGCCGGAAGCTAGGCTTCCGCCCCGGGGATGGAAGATCCGGTCCCAAGAAGGGCCGGGAGCCGGTCCCGCTCAGGGTTCCCCGGCGTCCAGGAAGGCCGCGAGGGCCTTCGGATAGAGGTCCATCTCCGCCCCGTAGACCCGCTGCTGCAGGATCTCGGGCGTATCGCCAGGCAGCACGGGCACCCGCGCCTGGGCCAGGACCCGGCCATGGTCGTAGACCTCGTCCACCAGGTGCACGGTGGCACCGCTTTCCGCCTCGCCGGCGGCCACCACGGCCCGGTGCACGTGCAGCCCATACATGCCTGTTCCGCCGAACTTCGGCAGGAGGGAGGGATGGATGTTGAGGATGCGGCCCTCCCAGCGGGCCGGGATGGCAAGCTTCTTGAGCCAGCCCGCCAGGCAGGCGAAGTCCGCGCCGGCGGCATCGCAGGCGGCGAAGCAGGCCTCCGAGAAGGCTGCGTCGGAGGCGAAGGCCTTCCGTTCCAGGACGAGGCCTTCGAGGCCTTCCGCCTGCAGCTTCGCCAATCCGGCGGCCTTCGCCGAGGACGCGAGGACGAGCACCGGTTCGGCGGGCACGCGGCCCTCCCGGCAGGCCTTCAGGAGGTTCAGGGCGTTGCCGCCGGTGCCCGAGATGAAGAAGGCCAGGCGTTTCATCCCTTCCCCGCCTGCAGGCAGGTGACCACCGCCACGTCCACGATGTCCTGCCAGGAACACCCGCGGCTGAGGTCGTTGCCGGGCTTCGCGAGGCCCTGCAGCAGCGGGCCGGTGGCCGAGGCCCCGCCCAGGCGCTCCACGGCCTTGTAGGCGATGTTGCCGGCGTCCAGGTCGGGAAAGACGAGCACGGTGGCGCGTCCCGCCACCGTGCTGCCCGGAGCCTTCTTCGCCGCGACCGCCGGGACCAGGGCCGCGTCCAGCTGCAGTTCCCCGTCGGCGGGAAGGTGCGGGGCGCGCGCCGTGAAGCGGGCCAGGGCGGCCCGCACCTTCTCCACCCGCGGATGATCCGCGGAGCCCTTCGTCGAGAAGCTGAGGAAGGCGACCCGGGGCTCGATCCCCAGGCTCGAGGCGCTGGCGGAGGCCGCGACGGCGATGTCGGCGAGCTGCTCCGGCGTGGGATCGGGCACCACCCCGCAGTCGCTGAAGACCAGGGCGCCTCCCTGCCCGAAGGCGGCGTCGGGATGGACCATCAGGAAAAAGCTGCTCACCGTGCGGATCCCGTGGGCGGGGCCGAGGGTCTGGAGCGCCGCCCGCACCGTTTCGGCGGTGGTGTTCAGGGCCCCGGCCACGAAGCCGTCGGCATGCCCCTCCCGCACCATCAGGCCGCCGAACCAGAGGGGTTCTTTCGCGGCCTCGAATGCTAGGGCCTCGCTGATGCCCTTGGCGCGGCGCGCCTCCCAGAAGGCGCCCGCGAGTTCAGCCGTCAACTCGTCGTCCGCAGGATCGCGGAGTTCCGCGGAAGCGAGCTCCAGGCCCAGGGCCGCGGCGCGTTCGCGGATGGAGGCCGCATCGCCGAGGATCGTGACGCGGCAGAGGTCCTCCTTCAGCAGCTCCCGGGCCGCCCGCCGCGTCCGGTCGTCCCCTCCTTCCGGCAGCTCGAGGTGGCGGCGGGCCTGCCGGGCCTTCGCCCGCAGCCCTTCGAACAGGGCCCCATGATTCGCGTTGGTCATCGCCGGCTCACCGCTTGGCCTTGCGGGCCATGTTCGGCGGCAGGGGATCGGCGAGGAAGACCTGGGGATCCACGCCGGTGTGCTCCTGGAAGACCTCGCCCATGCTCCGGGCGCCGCTGCTGGGCTCGTCGAGGTAGACGCTCTCCACCCGGTGCAGGGGCACGTAGCGGGTCCCCAGGGCCACGTGGTCCGCCTGGCCGTTCTTCACCAGGCTCATGAGCTCCTCCCAGGGGGCCAGGTCCACGCCCCGGATCACCAGGCCCGCGGCCTCGAGCCCCAGGATGCGGCCCCAGAACTTCTGCCGGGGGTTGTGCAGGACGGCCACCACCAGCTGACCGCGCAGGAAGGGCATGGAAAGCGGCATGGGAGCCTCGGGGAGAACTCCAAACTTAAAGGAAAAAGGCCAGGGCGCGGTAGTTGGGATTGGGCAGGCCCGCCTCCCTTTCCCGCAGCTCCTCCGCGTCCTGCACGGACCAGCCCAGGCCCTTGCGCTCCAGGGTCACCTGCTTGGAGGCGACGCCGCCGGGCTTCTGGATGCCCAGGTTCCTGGGCAGGTGGTAGGGCACCAGGTCCCGCACCCGCATGAACTCGTCCAGCTCCCCTTTGTAGGTCCAGCGCACCCGATAGTCCACCTGGCAGAGCTGGGGGCCGTTGTAGTCCCGGGCCGGCGTGACTCCCGCCACCTCGATGACGTCGAGCTTGCCGGCCAGCACCTTCAGGGACTTGCCCTCCAGCCGGCCGCTGGCCAGGGCCTTGGCGGACCACTCCCGCCCCGTCCAGTAGCCCATGAGCCGCAGCTGGGCATCCTCGTTGGAACCCGGGGCCGGGGGCGGCAGGCTGGCCTCCAGGGTGCGGGGGTAGCCCAGCTGGGCCAGCAGGAGCCCCCGGGCCTGGAAGGCGAAGATCGCCGGAGGGGGTTCGGAGCGGCCCAGGCCGGCGAGGGCCGGCCCGAAGCGGAGGGTCGCGAACCACAGGATCGGCAAGACCAGCAGCAGGCCGAGGCGCCAGAAGAGGCGGCGGCGGGGATTCGGGGCATGGCGGCTGGCGGTCATGCCCCATCATCCCGCATCGGAAGCCATCCGCGGGGCTCAGAGCGCCGGCCCCTCCACGTGCAGCCGCGCCTCCGTGAAGGCCTCCAGGGCGAAGCGCGGGCCCTCCAGGCCCTGCCCCGAGGCCCCCAGGCCGCCGAAGGGCGCGGCGTCGAGCCGGTAGGTGGGGGGGAGGTTCAGGAGCACGCAGCCCGCCCGCAGAGTCTCCCGGGCCAGGGCCCAGCGGGCGAGGTCCCGGGTGTAGACCGAGGCCCGCAGGCCGAAGCGGGTGGCCGCGGCGCGATCCAGGCCCTCCTGGAAATCCCGCACCGGGCTCAGCACGGTGATGGGCCCGAAGAGTTCCTCGCAGCAGAGCGGGTCCTCGTCCCCCAGGCCGGTGAGGATGGCCGGTGGCAGCAGGCGTCCCCGGCGCTCCCCCCGCAGCAGCACCGAGGCCCCCGCCGCCACCGCCCGGTCCAGGGAGGCGTCCAGGCGCGCCGCCGTGGCCTCGTCGACGAGGGGGCCGACCACGGTGCGGGG
>JBGASS010000333.1:0-3334 GCA_044229555.1 Holophagaceae bacterium | reverse complement strand
GTTTCACCACGGTCTCGCCGGTGGTGATGAACCTGCACACCACCCTCAACCTCCTGGAGCACCTGGACCCCGCGAGGGTGCTGCTGGTGAGCACCTGCCACGTCTACGCGCCTTCTCAGGCGGTGCGCACCGAGGCGAGCCCGGTGGCGCCGCGGGGCCGCTACGGCCTCTCCAAGCACCTGATGGAGCAGATGGCCGCCCACTACGGGACGGGCCTGGACATCCGCATCGCGCGGCCCTTCAACCACCTGGGCCCCGGACAGCGCCCGGAGCTGGTGATCCCCTCCCTCCTGCGGCGCCTGGCCCACTTCCGCCCGGAGAAGGGCCAGCCCGTGGTGATGGAGGGCTTCGACAGCATCCGGGACTTCATCGACGTGCGGGACGTGGTGGCGGCCTACCTGGCCATCCTGGAACTGGAGAAGCCCGCCGCGCGGTGCTTCAATGTATGCACGGGGGAGGGCCGCAGCATCGCCTCCGTGGCCGGCACGGTCATGGCGCTCCTGGGACGGCCCGCGCCGGTGGAATTCCTGCAGCGGCCCCATTCCGGCGACGACAACCCCTTCCTCGTGGGCTCCCCGGCCCTCCTCCAGTCCCACAGCGCCTGGAAGCCCCGCATCCCCTTCGACGACAGCCTGCGCTCGATGCTCCAGGCACTCTGAGCCTTCCCTCCAGCGAGACGAACCCATGACCGCTTCCCCCGTCGCCCTCATCACCGGCATCACCGGCCAGGACGGCAGCTACCTCGCCGAACTGCTGCTGGCCAAGGGCTACGAGGTGCACGGCGTCATCCGCCGGGCCTCCAACTTCAACACGGAGCGCATCGACCACCTCTACGAGGACCCCCACCAGCACCCGAAGCTGCACCTCCACTACGGCGACCTCAGCGACGGCGGCGGGCTGCGGCGCCTCCTGGACGAGGTGAACCCCGGGGAGATCTACAACCTGGGCGCCCAGAGCCACGTGCGGGTGAGCTTCGACCAGCCGGAGTTCACCGCCGACGTGGTGGGCCTCGGCGTCCTGCGGCTGCTGGAATCCGTGCGGGCCTGGCAGAACTCCACCGGGCGCAAGGCCCGCTTCTACCAGGCCGGCAGCTCCGAGATGTTCGGCAGCGCCAAGCCCCGGCAGCACGAGGGCACCCGCTTCGAACCCCGCAGCCCCTATGCCGTGGCCAAGGTCTACGGCCACTACCAGGTGGTCAACCACCGGGAGAGCTACGGCCTCTTCGCCTGCAACGGCATCCTCTTCAACCACGAGAGCCCGCGCCGGGGCGAGACCTTCGTCACCCGCAAGATCACCCGCGCCGCCACCCGCATCAAGCTGGGCCTCCAGGACAAGCTCTACCTCGGCAACCTGGACGCGAAGCGGGACTGGGGCTTCGCCGGGGACTACGTGGAGGCCATGTGGCGCATGCTCCAGCAGGACGCGCCGGACGACTACGTGGTGGCGACGGGGGCCTCGATCTCCATCCGGGAATTCCTCGACCTCGTCTTCGGCCAGCTGGGCATCGACTGGAACCGGCATGTGGAGATCGACCCCCGCTACTTCCGCCCGGCGGAAGTCGATCACCTGGAGGGCGATCCCGCCAAGGCCCAGCGCCTCCTGGGCTGGACGCCGACGACCTCCGTGCGGGAGCTGGCGCGGATGATGGTGGATTCGGACCTGCGCCTGGCGGAAAAGGAACAGGTGCTCAAGCAGGCCGGGCACCAGGAAGCGCCGCGGGGAGGGTATCGATGACGCCGCCGGCGGGTTTCGGACCCACCTTCCCCCTGAAGGGCAAGCGCGTCTGGATCACCGGCGGCCACGGCTTCCTGGGCCGCGCGGTGATCGCGGAGTTCCAGCGGCGCGGCGCGGAGGTGCTGGCCACCCGCAGCAGCGAGGTGGACCTGCTGGATCCCGCCGCGGCCACCCGCCTCCTCCGCGCCGAGCGCCCCGACGGCGTCGTGCACCTCGCCGCCCGGGTCGGTGGCATCGGCGCAAATCGTTCCCATCCCGGCTCCTTCTTCTACGCCAACATGGCCATGGGCCTGCACCTCATCGAGGCCTGCCGGGCGGAAGGCGTGGAAAAGCTGCTGGTGCTCGGCACCGTCTGCGCCTACCCGAAGTTCTGCCCCGTGCCCTTCCGCGAGGAGGACCTCTGGAACGGCTACCCCGAGGAGACCAACGCCCCCTACGGCGTGGCGAAGAAGGCGCTGCTGGTGCAGATGCAGGCCTATGCCCAGGAGTACGGCACCCGGGGCATCTTCCTCATCCCCGTGAACCTCTACGGCCCCGGCGCCTCTTCGTGGAGGACGCCGCGAGGGGCATCGCCGAGGGCATGGAGCGCTACGAGGCCACGGACCCCGTGAACCTGGGCACCGGCGAGGAGATCACCATCAGGGACCTCGCATTGAAGATCCGCGAGCTCACGGGCTTCGAAGGCGACCTCACCTTCAACCCCGCCTACCCCGACGGCCAGCCCAAGCGGCGGCTGGACACGTCCCGGGCCCTGGAGCGCTTCGGGTGGACGGCCGGCGTCAGCCTCGGCGAGGGCCTGGCGCGGACCGTGGACTGGATGAAGGGCGCCCTGGCTCAGTAGGCGAAGGACCCGGCTCGAAGCGGAAGTGCCCGGTGATGGCGTAGGCGAGGAGGATGTCCTCCTCCTTCGCGCCGGCGCCGATGTTGTGGAGGATCAGGGGCACGCCCGCGGCGGAGCGGCGATCCGACACGATGCCGATGTGGGGCACGCCGGAGATGAGCCGCCAGGTCACGAGGTCGCCGGGGGCGTAGGCCTTCGGGTCCGGGTTCGTCGCGAGGGCCTTCCCGTGGCGCCGGAAGAAGGTGGCCAGGTTCGGCACGCGGCGGTGGTCGATGTTCGGGTCCGGACCCTTCATGCGCCACAGGTCCGGATAGGCCGCCCAGTTCGCCGCCATGTCCTGGTGCACGCGAACCTGGAGGTCGCAGCCCAGCCTCCGGTAGGCCCGGATGACCACGTCCGTGCAGACGCCGCGGTCCAGGGGCACGTCGCCGCCGGGATAGGGCAGGCGCTGGTAGGCAGGGTCGTAGCGCAAGGTCACGCCCACCTGGGAACGGGCGGCCTCGACCAGGCGCGGGGACGGGGCTGGGTCGCCCACCGCCGGCAGGGTGGGGAGGAGGAGGAGGAAGAGAGGGGCCGGGATCAAGGGGGCCCTCCGCGGCTCGAGTCCGACGGCGCGGCGTCCGGATCCGGCAGCTTGCCCGTGGCCAGGAAGTCCAGCTCCGCCCCGCTCACCGGCGGGAACTTCAGCAGCCAGCGGGCCTTCTCGATGGATTCCGTGCCGACCATCAGCTTGAATCCGCAGGTGCCCGAGGGAAGACC
>JBGASS010000332.1:0-3340 GCA_044229555.1 Holophagaceae bacterium | reverse complement strand
CCAGTGGAGGTTGTCCTTCAGGACCACGGGCAGGCCCAGCACGGGGCCCCGCTCCCCCTGGGCGAGCCGCCGGTCGGAGGCGCGGGCCGCCTGCAGGGTGGCCTCCTCGGCCAGGCACCGCACGGCGTTGTACCCGGGGTCGAGGGCCCCGATGCGGTCGAAGCTCAGGCGGGCGAGTGCCTCCGCGGAGAGATCCCCGGCCCACAAGCCTTCACGCAAGCTGCTGGGGGTGGCCCAGGCCATCCGACCTTCCTCCGCAATCAGAACCATCAAGTGTGCCATCAAATGGCATCAGGCTCGATGGTGCGGTCTGCGCGAAGGGGGTGAGGGGGGGCAGGTCCCGATCTGGACTGCAAGTTCCAGGTCCCAAAGCCGGAGTTCCCGGTCCGGACGGTGGCCTGCTGGTCAGATTCCTGCACGAAGCGCAGGATTTAGGCTACCATCGCCCTTGCCCCATCCGTGCAGGACCCCCAACCCGATGAACCCCTTCGAGCTGCTTGAAGTCTCCCAGGACGCCCCTCCGGACGAGATCCGGGCCGCCTACCATCGGCTGGCCAAGAAGTGGCATCCGGACCGATACGCAGGCGGGGAGAAGGCGGAGGCGGAGGAGAAGTTCAGGCAGCTGGCGGAAGCCTTCGCCGTGCTCAAGGATCCCGTGAAGCGGCAGTCGTACCAGACGGTCCGTCCCCAGGTACAGGCCCCGCAGGCCCCCTCCGTGGGGGTTCCCGTGGCCGCGCCTGCCGTGGAGCGCACCGCGGAAGATTGGGTGAAGGAGGCCCGGGAGGCCTTCACCGCCCGCCACCTCGATCAGGCCAAGGGCTACCTGCAGTACGCCCTGAGGCTGGATCCCGCGAAGGCGGAGGCCCACCTCCTGCTCTCGGAGGTCCTGGAGGTGGAGGGACGGGATCCCCGGGGGGCGATCCGCAGCCTGGAGACCTACCTCCGTGCCAAGCCCAAGGATCCCGAGGCCCTCATCCGCCTCGCCGACCTGTACCTGGGGCAGGGGATGCAGGCCCGGGCCATGCGCTACCTTGATGAAGCGCGTACCATCGCACCGAAGCACAAGCGTTTCCACGTGGCTGCCGAAGTGAATTCCAAGGCCAAGCCTCCCGCGAGTGAGCCCGCGGGGATCATGGACCAGTTGAAGGGGCTCTGGGGCAAGTTGGCGGGGAAAAGCTGATGGTGATGATCAAGGCGGCGGGCATGACGGACGTCGGATGCGTCCGCAAGCACAACGAGGACAACCTCCTCGTGGATCCGTCCCTGGGTCTGTTCGTCGTGGCCGATGGGCTCGGGGGGCATGCGGCCGGGGAAGTGGCGAGCCAGATCGTGGTGGAGCGGGTGGCCGAGTTCGTGGCCCAGACGAAGGAAAAGGACCGGACCTGGCCCCTGGAGTACGACACGAACCTGAGCTTCGACGGGAATCGGCTGAAGGTGGCCCTGCTGCTCTCGGACCAGGCGATCGCCGAGGACATCCGGAGGAACCCGGAGCGGGAAACCATGGGCTCCACGGTGGTGGCCGGCCTGGTGAGCCACCGCAAGGTCACCCTGGCCCACGTGGGGGACTCCCGGGCCTACCTGGTGGGGCGGACGGGGATCCAGCAGGTCACCCGAGACCATTCCTGGGTGGCCGAGCAGGTCGCCCACGGCATCCTGACCCCCTCGGAAGCCCGGGTCCATCCCTTCCGGAACGTCATCACCCAGGCCCTTGGAAATGGCGGGGATCTGGATGTCGCCATCCAGGAACTGGAGTTGAGCAAAATGGACCGCCTCTTGCTTTGCTCTGATGGACTGTCAGGAATGGTCAACGACCAGGATATTTGGATCATTGTGAATGGCGCTTCTTCATTGGAAGATGCCGTGAATCAGTTGGTTGCACGTGCAAAGGAAAACGGTGGAGAGGATAATGTCACCGTGATCCTGGCCGGGTTCGAGGACGAAGAGGTGAATCCATCTGAGGGAAATGCTTGACGTACACTTGAGTAGCGTTAGAATTTAGAACCATTCATCACCTAAGCGAGGCTCCCAGTGGGTCTTTTCGGCAGCAAGAGCAAAACGCTTGTCGGCCTGGACATCGGTTCAGGCGCGGTGAAAGTCTGCGAGCTCCAGGCCGTTGGCAAGGGGAGTTCCCAGCGATACCGTTTGCAAAAACTCGGCACGGCCCCCGTGCCAGCTGAAGCCATCGTGGACGGCGACATCATGGACTCCAACGCCGTGGCCTCGGCGATCCGCCAGGTGCTCGCGGAGCAGAAGATCAAGTCCAAGGAAGTGGCGATTGCGGTTTCCGGCCAGCAGGTCATGGTCAAGAAGGTGACCTTCCCACTGATGAGCCCGGCGGAACTCGCGGAATCCGTGCGTTGGGAGGCTGAAAGCTTCTTCCCGGCGGGCCAGGGCCTGGACTCCTATGCCCTGGACTACGCGGTGCTGGAGGAGCGGGCCTCGGAAGGCAACATGGACGTCGTCCTGGTCGCCTGCCGCAAGGACAAGCTCGAATCCTACGCCAGCTGCGTGGCCCAAGCGGGCGCGCGCCCCGTGGTGGTGGACGTGGACGTCTTCGCCCTCCAGAACGCCTACGAGGCCAACAGCACCCCCGGCAGCAGCGACGAAGTGGTGGCCCTGGTGAACATGGGGGCCAATTTCACCAACCTCGCCATCATGGTCGGGCACAAGTCCGTTTTCTGGCGTGATATCGCCTGGGGCGGGCACCGGTTCACCGACAAGCTGGTGGAGGACTGGGGCGTCAGCCCCGAGGCGGCGGAAATGCTCAAGCAGGGTCAGTCCGCCGAAGGCCGCAGCCCGGATGAAGTGGCGCCCTCCCTGGCCGCCATCGCCGACAGCTTCTCCGACGAACTGAGCCGGACCATCGACTTCTTCCGGTCCAGCTTCAAGGTCGACCGGCTGGACCGCGTCCTTCTGGCCGGCGGCAGCGCCAAGGTCGCGGGCCTCACGGATGTCCTCTCCGACCGGCTGCGCGTCTCCGTGGAGCGGATGAACCCCTTCCTGCTCATCGAATTCGATGACCGCAGCGTGGATCCGGCCGCGGCCAGGGACATCGGCTGCTCGGCCACCGTCGCGGTCGGCCTGGCGCTTCGCCAAGTGGGGGACCGATGATCAAGATCAATCTCCTCGGCGACGCCCTGGCGCAGGGCGGCGGAAAAAAAGCCGACCGGGCCGAACCGGCCCAGATCTACGGCGAGGGTGAAGGCGGCGGCCGGTCGAGCCTGCCCATCGCGGGCATCATCGTGGGCCTCCTCTTCGCCTCCACCGGCGGCGTCTACTACATCTTCCTGAACAACGAGGTGCAGCGCGCGGAGGCCAAGAAGGCCGACCTGGAGCGCCA
>JBGASS010000331.1:0-3350 GCA_044229555.1 Holophagaceae bacterium | reverse complement strand
CCAGACGCAGAGGGCCCAGGTTCCGCCGAAAACCATGGAATTCGCCAGAGTCGTGCCCAGGCTGATGGCCACCATGAGCAGGGGCATCCCGTTGTTCTTGAGGCTGTCCCGGGGAAGGGGGCGGGGGAGCCAGACGGAACTCCAGTGACCCACCAGGGTCTGCACCAGGAAGAAGCAGCCCGCCAGGCAGGCCCCGGCGGCGAGTTCCAGGAAGGTGGGCTTGAGGACGAAGGCCATGAGGAGCATCAGCAGGGCCGCCTGGAGGCCCTGGTACAGGGCGAGTCCCAGGAGCTTGCCCTGCAGCAGGTCGCGGCTCGAGACCGGCAGCAGCAGGAGCGCCTTCACGCCATGGCCGTCGAGGCCGAACTGGTTGAACTGCAGCTGTCCGGAGGTGAGGGCCAGGTAGGCGAAGGCGGAGGGCAGCGCCCAGAATCCCCCGCCGCCCAGGACCGAAGCCGGCCCCTTGATGATCACGATGGACATGAGGGGGATGAGGAATCCGAAGCGCCCCAGATGGCTGCCGATGAGGGTCTCCCAGGTGAGCCGGGCCAGCCCCCCCGCCGGGGTCGAGAAGCCCCAGAGGCGCTCCTTCGAGGCCTTGGCCGCCTGGACCTTCAGCACCTCCGATCCCGACTCCCAGGCCAGGACCCGGGCGGCGGCGAGACCGAGAAGGGAGAGCAGCATGAAGAAGGGGAGCTGGCGGACCAGGCCGGGTGCGGCGCGGCCCTCCCGCAACTCCTGGAGCCCGCGGACCGCCTGGGTGGTCGGCGCCCACTCCAGCATGCGGACCGTCCGGTGGACCGCCGCCCTCACGAGGGCCACCTTCGCGGGATCCAGGGACTTGGCTCCCCGCCGCGCCGACGTGTTCCCGAGGGTGGTCAGCACGCTGCCGCCCCAGGCGACGAGCCCCAGCACCAGCAGGGCGACCTGCAGGCGCTTCACCAGCAGGGCCCCGAGGGCGCCGATGAGGTGCTGGATCAGCAGCAGGGCCAGCATCGAGCCTGCGCAGACCAGGAGGAAGAGGGGCGCCAGCGCCGGATTGGCGGGGATGAAGCCGAGGAAGGTCCCCAGCAGGGTCAGGCCCGCCAGGAAGGGAAGGGGGTCGCCGAGGCCCGCCAGGAGTTCCGCGGTGAAGAGCTGGCGCAGGCTGAGGGGGTAGACGCGGTAGCTTTCCCAGGTCAGGGTCTTGGTGCCGCCCATGATGCCGCTGACGGTGCCGCCCAGGAGGGGGATCGCGGCCAGGACGCCTCCCAGCAGGGCCCGGGCCTCCGGGAGATGCAGCTTGGCCCCGCCGAAATAGCCGAGGGCGAGGCCCAGGCCGAAGAGGGGCAGGGCGCCGAAGAGCAGGGCCACCCCGAGCACCAGGAAGACCACCCAGGTGCCGGACTTGCCCAGCTCCCGCAGGCTCCGGTTCCAGGTCGCCTGGGCGTGGGCCCTGAGCACGGCGCGGACGGGGCCCGTCACAGCCACGAAAGCTCCCCTTTCTGAGCGCCGCCCACCCGGTCCACGAAGATGGATTCGAGGCTGCCGCCGCCCCGCCGGAGGTCCTCCATGGTGCCGAAATCCTTCAGGCGGCCCTCATCCAGGATGGCGATGAGGGGGCAGAGGCGCTCGACGATCTCCAGGATGTGGGAGGTCAGCACCAGGGTCACCCCCCGGCGCTGGAGGGAGGCGAGGATCTCCTTGATGGTGCGGCTCGTGACCGGGTCGATGCCCTCGAAAGGCTCGTCCAGGAAGACCACCTGCGGGCCGTGGATCAGGGCCGCGCAGAGGGCGAGCTTCTTCTTCATGCCGAAGCTGTAGTCCGAGACCACGGCCTTGGGCGCGGGATCCAGGTCCAGCTTCTCGAAGAGCTCCAGCTGCCGCGCGTCGATGACCGCCTCCTCCATGCCGTACATGCGGCCCACGAAGCGCAGGTACTGGGGGCCCGTCAGGAACTCCAGCAGGGCCATGTCCTCGGGCATCACGCCGATCCGGCGCTTCACCTCGAGGCCGTGGCCCTCGAGGTCCAGGCCCAGGACCCGGATGGACCCAGAGGTGGGCCGCAGCAGCCCCGTGACCATCTTCAGGGTCGTGCTCTTGCCGTCCCCGTTCCGGCCCAGCAGGCCCAGGAAGGCGCCGGGCTCCAGGACCAGGCTGAGGTCGTTCACGGCGGTCTTGTCGCCGAAGCGCTTGGTGAGGTTCGTCAATTCGAGGGCGGGCGCCATGTCCGGTAGCCTGAGGGATCCCCGGGATCCTGCCAAGCTTGGGAATGCGGATGATGATCCCCGGCTTCCTCTTCGCCCTGGTCCTCGCGTGCCGGGGTCCCGAATCCTCCCCGCCGCGGGAATCCCCTGCGGCCCCCGTGGTGCATGATCTGCCTCCACGTCCTCAATCCCCGGTCGAGCGCCTGGAAATCGTGCTCACCGCGGATCCGGGCGTGGCGGAGGCGGACCTGCTGGCCGCGGACCTGCTGGCGGAACTTCAGGACCGGCTGAAGGACCAGCATCCGGTCCAGGTCCCGGTCGAAGCGCCCCCGGGCCTGCAGGCGCCCCGGCTCCTGGTCCAATTCCGGAAACACCGTCCCGACCCGGCAGGCTCCCCGTTCGCGGCCGTCGGGGTACCTGGGATCCTCGGGATGGGCGGCGGAGCCGCGCTCATGAGCCACAGCGCGGCCCTCGCTTCGGACGTGGGAGTCTCCCTCCAGTGGGCCGCCGGGTTCGGCCTGGGCCTCACGGGACTGGCGGCCCTCGTGGTGGGCATCGTCCTCGAATCCCGGAAGACCTACCTGGACCGGCGCCGCGGTTACGCCTTGAATGCATTCCGAGCCGATGTCCAGCTGGTCCGGAGGCTCGACGACGGGGTCCAGCGCGAGGGCGAAACCTACCGGACCTACAACCTGGGCTCCTGGGCGCGCCCCCTGCCCCCCGGCGAGGCCCGCCGGCCGGGGGCGGTTCGTCGGGAGATGATGCGGGCCCTCGCCCATTCCATCCGGGAGGATTTCGGGCGCAAGGCCGGATGGGACCCACCCGAGGATTGAGGACGAGGCCGGTCCCGCCAGGCCTACAGCCTCGCCATTTGCCGGTCCTGTATTCCGGCGAAGAGCCGCAGGCTGGCCGCCGCCCCCATCCCCGCGCAGGCCATGTCCCACTGGGTGTCCCAGACATCGCCCTGGGTCCCGAGAAAAGCGTCCGCCGCGCTCCCGGACCAGACGGCGGTCTGCCATTCCAACAGCTCGTAGGCCGAGGAGAGGCCGAGCACCATCAGCAGCAGGACGAAGACGGACCAGCCCCCGGCCTTCAGCACACCCTTGCGGAAAAGGACCTCCCGGAAGAGCAGGACCGGAACGAAGCCCTGGAAGAGGTGGCCCA
>JBGASS010000330.1:0-3354 GCA_044229555.1 Holophagaceae bacterium | reverse complement strand
GGGGGCGGGCCTTCATGTTCCGCATCGTGAACGAGCGCAGCAACCAGCTCATCGAGGTGGAGGCCAACGTCACCCTCAGCTTCCTGGATCCGGAGACCGGCAACCGCCAGTTCTCGGCCCTGAAGCTGGAGCGCACCCGCATCAACCTCTTTCCCTCCAACTGGACCCTCGTGCACCCCATGGACGCCGAAAGCCCGCTGGCGGGGCTGGGGGAGGCGGAGCTGCGGGCCGCGGACGCCGAGTTCATCGTGCTCATCAAGGCCTTCGACGACACCTTCGCCCAGACCGTCTACGCCCGCAGCTCCTACAAGGCCGAAGAGGTCGCCTGGGGGCAGCGATTCCTCCCCATGGTGGAGGGCCGGGAGGGGGCCATGACGGTGGTCGACCTTGGCCTCCTGGACGCCACCGAGCCCGCCGCGCTACCGGAGCCCGCCTAGGTCCCGAACCAGGCCGGGCGCGAGGCGGGCGGCACGAAGGTCCACGCCAGGACGCGGCTCCGCTTCTGGCCTTGGGCCATGGGCAGGATCCGGACCTCCGCAGGATGCACGGCCCTTAGCCGCCGCTTCAGCTCCGGCAGGTTCTCGGCCCGGGACACGAGGCTGGTGAACCACAGGACGCGATCCGGCAAAGACCCGCTTTCGGTGATCATGCGGCCCACGAAGGCCGCCTCGCCGCCCGGGCACCAGAGCTCGCCGCCCTGGCCGCCGAAGTTCAGGGCCGGGGCCGGGTCCCGGCTGCGCTTCAGGTTCCGCCACTTCCGCGCGCTGCCGGCCCGGGCCTCCTCCGGCGAGGCGTGGAAGGGCGGGTTGCAGAGGCTGAGGGCGAAGCGCTCCCCGGGCTGCAGCAGGCCCTGCAGGATGCGCCCGGGCTGGCGCTGCCGCCGCAGCTCGATGTGCCTCGCCGCCTCCGGATTGGCCGCGAGGATCGCCACGGCTGAGGCCAGGGCCCGGGGCTCGGACTCGGAGCCCACGAAGCTCCAGCCGTACTCCGCGTGCCCCAGGAGGGCATAGACGGCGCTGGCGCCCACGCCGATGTCCAGGACCCGCAGCCCGGCCCCGCGGGGGATGTGGCCGCCGTGGTCCCCGGCGAGGAGATCCGCGGCGTGGTGGAGGTAGTCCGCCCGGCCCGGGATGGGAGGGCAGAGGTAGCCCGGGGGGAGGTCCCAGCCTTCGACCCCGTAGTGGTGGCGGAGGAGGGCGCGATTGAGCGCCCGCACCGCGGCGGGGTCCGCGAAGTCCACGGTGGTCCCGCCGGCGGGGTTCCGGGTCAGGAAGGCGGCGAGGCTGGGCTCGGCCTGCACCAGGGCGGGGAAATCGTAGCCCTCCCGGTGCCGGTTCCGGGGGTGCAGCCCTGGCTTGGCGGCGGGCCCGTCCGGCCGGGGCACCGGGGGCTGAGGCTTGGCGGAAGGTCGGGGCATGGGGTTCCGGAGAAGGGCGGCGGCCCCCAGCATAGCCCGCCCGGATTGCGGTCCCGCGCCCCGGCGCCCCACTCTGGAGGCATGACCCTGCGTCTTCTCGCCATTTCCGGCAGCCTTCGCGCCGCCTCCTCCAACACCGCCCTCCTGCGGGCCGTGGCGGCCATGGCTCCGGACGGCGTCGCCATCGACCTCTACGACGGGCTAGGGCAGCTGCCCTTCTTCGATCCCGGCCTGGACCTGGATCCCCACGACTATAGGGCGCCGGCGCCGGTGCTGGACCTCCGGGCCCGCATCGCCGCCGCCGAGGGGCTCGTCTTCTGCACGCCGGAATACGCCTTCGGCATGCCGGGGGTGCTGAAGAATGCCCTGGACTGGGTGGTCTCCATGGGCGTCATCGAGGGCAAGCCGGTGATGGCGCTGGCGGCCAGCCCCTCCAACACCGGCGGCGGCAAGGCCCACCAGGGCCTGCTCTGGGTGCTGGGGGCGCTGGGGACCCAGCTGGTCCAGGAGGCCTCCTTTCCCCTGCCCCGCATCCGCCACAAGCTCAACCCCTCCGGCGAGATCACGGACCCGGCCACGGACCGGGCCCTGCGCATGGCCCTGGACGCGCTCATCGAGGCCGTCGAGGCGAAGCGGTCGCCCCGGTGATCCGCCTCTTCGTCGACGCCGACGCCTGTCCGGTCAAGGACGAGATCTACCGCGTCGCGGGACGCTTCGGCCTGCGGGTCTACGTGGTGGCCAACAGCCGCATGAACGTGCCCCGGCTGCCCCTGGTGGAGCTGAAGGTGGTGAGCGGACGCTTCGACGCCGCCGACGACTGGATCGTGGAGGAGGTGACCTCCGAGGACATCACCATCACCTCGGACATCCCCCTTGCCGCCCGCGTGCTCGCCAAGGGTGGCCGGGCCCTGGATCCCAAGGGCCGCGTCTTCTCCCCGGATTCCATCGGGGACGCCCTGGCAGCCCGGGAATTCAGCGCCTTCCTGCGCGACATGGGCGAGCAGGGAGGCGGCCCAGCCCCCTTCACCGCGAAGGACCGCTCGAAGTTCCTGCAATCCCTCGATACTGTCATCCAGTCCCTGCTGAAGGCCCAGCGAGCCCAGCGGCCCAACGATCCGGAGCCCGCATGACCCTGGCCATATCCGCCGTCCGCCTCAGCCTCCTGAAGCTCATCGCCAAGCATCCCGGCGTGCCCAGGGAGAAGCTGCTCGCCATCAAGGGGATCGGTCCCGCCGACCTGGACTACCTGAGCTCCCTGGACCTCATCCAGGAACGGGAGGCAGGCTGCTTCCGGGCGACGCATCGCGGCGAGACGGTGGTGAAGCGGGGACTCTGAAGGCCCGGCGCCGGGCTCCGCCGGGGGAGGGGTGTAAGCTGGGAGCCGGACAGCCTGGCGCGCTGCGACGTGTTGCAGCGAAAGAGAGGGATGGCCCGATGGACTCCGTTCCACCCGAACGCATCGCCTTCCTCGGCGGCTACCTGCCCCGTCTTTGCGGCATCGCCACCTTCACCCACGACCTTTGCGAGGCGGTGGCCGGGGTCGCCCCGGGCTCACACTGCTTCGCGGGGGCGGTGAACGACCGGGTCGGGGGCTATGACTATCCGCCCCGGGTCCGCTTCGAGATCGCCGAGAAGGACCTGGATTCCTACCGGCGCGCGGCGGACTTCCTCAACTTCAACAACGCGGACGTGCTCTGCGTGCAGCACGAGTTCGGCATCTACGGCGGGCCGGCGGGGAGCCACCTGCTGGCGCTGCTGAAGGAGGTGCGCATGCCGGTGGTGACCACCCTGCACACGGTGCTGCGCGCTCCGAATCCCGCGCAGCGCCGGGTGATGGAGGAGATCGTGCGCCGCAGCGACCGGCTCGTGGTGATGGCGCACAAGGGCGCGGAGATCCTGCGCGAAGTTTACGCCGTGCCGGACGCGAAGCTGGACGT
>JBGASS010000329.1:0-3370 GCA_044229555.1 Holophagaceae bacterium | reverse complement strand
TTCATGTGGATGCGGACTACTGCAGTTCGGTCGTCATGATCGCGCCGCCCATCTGGGCGAGCACCGCGCGCACCTTCACCAGCCTGCGGCTGGCCTTGTCGATCCAGCAGGTGGTGCCGCCGGGTTCGCCTTCGGCGCTGCCGGTCTCGATCTTCCAGGTCTGGAAGGTGCCGGCGGGGACCTTCACCTCCTCGGAGGCGACGACCTTGCCCTGCTTCAGGGACGCCTTCTGCTTCTGGATGTCGAAGTTGCGGTAGGTGAAGGTGTAGCCCTCCGCCAGGGGCAGGCAGGCGATGGATTCGAAGGCGCCGGAGCCGTCGGCGAAGAGCTCGCCGCCGAGCTCCGCGGCGATGGGCTTGGGCTCGCCGCCCATGGCCATGGAACCCGTGGCCTTGCCGCCCTCGAAGCTCAGCTCGATGGCCGCGGGGCCCTGCTTCACGGAACGCTTCAGGGGGACCAGGCTGCCTTTGGCGTAGGTGCAGGTGTCGCTCATCTTCATGGGGCCCACCTCCGCCGTGCCCTCCACCACCCAGGCGCCGGCCTCGGCGCGGATGACGTTGGTGAGCGTGGCCGGCATGCTCTGGCCGCCCATGGCCAGGGTGCCCGCCCAGGTGGACTTGCCCGCGGTGAGCTCGGCCACGGGCTTCGGGGCCGAGGTCGAGACCTCCACCTTCTTCGCCAGCGTCACGGTCTTGGGATCCACGGTGATCTCGGCGAGGCGCTTGACGACTTCCGGCGTGCCGCCGTCCTGGACGCGGCCCTTCAGGTGCTTGGCGAAGAAGTGCTCCGCGGCGTCCATCATGGCCATGTTGTTCACGGGGCGGGCGAAGCCGTGGCCCTCGTCCGGGGCGCAGATGTACTCCACGGGGAAGTTCCGGTCCCGCAGGGCCATGACGATCTGCTCGCTTTCGGCCTTCTTCACCCGGGGATCGTTGGCGCCCTGGACGACCAGGAGGGGCGTCTTGATCTTGTCCGCCGAGTTGAGGGGGGACTGGCGCATGAGCTGCTTCCGGCCTTCCGGCGTGTTGGGGTCGCCCATGCGCTCGTGGAAGATGATGCGGCCGGCCTCCCAGTAGGGCGGGATGGTCTCGAGGAGGGTCAGCAGGTTCGAAGGGCCCACGATGGAGACGGCGGCGGCGTAGGTGTCCGGCGTGAAAGCCACGCCGGCCAGGGTCGCGTAGCCCCCGTAGGAGCCGCCCATGATGCCCACGCGCCTGGGATCCGCGATGCCCGACTTCACCAGGTGCTTCACGCCCCAGGTGATGTCGTCCTGCATCTTGTCGCCCCACTGCTTGTTGCCGGCGTTGAGGAACTTCTTGCCGTAGCCCGTCGAGCCCCGGAAGTTCGGCGCCAGCACCGCGTAGCCGCGGTTGGCCAGGAACTGGGCGTAGCCGTTGAAGCCCCACTGGTCCCGGGCCCAGGGGCCGCCGTGGGGGAAGAGGATGAGCGGCAGGTTCTTCGCCGGGACGCCCTTGGGCAGGGTCAGGTAGGCGGGGATCTCCAGGCCGTCGGAGCTCGGGTAGCGGATGGGCTTCATGCTGGCCATGTGCTCGCGGGGCAGCTTCTCCCGGGACACGTACTCCAGGTCCAGCTGCTTGGTCTTGCGGTTGAAGAGGTGGCGGGAGCCCGGATCCGTGTCGCTGTAGGCGGTGATCATGACCAGCTGCTCGTCGGCGGTGCTGCCGGCGAAGGCGATGGCCTTCCCAGGCAGCTTCGCCTTCACCAGGTTGTAGTCCTGCTCCCAGGCCTTGTCCTTGAAGTAGAGGCGGTCCTTCTCGTCCTGGTAGCTCGTGTAGATGAGCTCGTCGGTGAGGTCGGAGAAGGCGGCGCTGCCGAAGTCCACGCGCTTCATGGGGTCCTGCTCCACCAGTTCCTCTTTGCCGGTCTCCGGATCGAAGAGCACCAGCTGGGTGAGGTCGCGGTCGCCCTTGTTGGTCTCGAGGTAGACCCGCCGGCCGTCCTTGTGGAAGGCCACGGGACCCGCGCTTTCGAAGACGGAGCAGGTGTAGACCACCTTGAAGCCGCCCGGATCCACCCGCAGGATCTCCTCGTCGCCCTTCTCGGTGGTGCGCGTGGCCAGGCGCAGGTCGCCCTTCTTGTCGAAGACCCACCCGGAGATGCGCTCGGTGTTCTTGCGCAGCAGGGTGCGTTCCCCGGTGGAGATCTTCACCCTGTAAAGGTCGTGCCAGGCCGCGTCGCGGTCGTTGAGGCCCACGTAGATGGTGTCGGGATCGGCCTTGGGCACCGAGTAGATCTGGGCCCGCGCCCCCTTGGCGTCGGAGAGGTTGCGGGCCTCCGGGGCCTCCTTGCCGGCGGCGGGCGTGGCGGCGGGGTCCACGGCGTAGACGTTGAAGTTCTCGTCCCCGTCCTTGTCCTTCACGAAGAGGATCCGCTTGCCGTCCCGGCTCCAGAAGAAGGCGCCGATGGGCCGCTTGGGCTCCGCCGTCACCAGGTGGGCCGCGGCGTAGGGTTCGCCGACCTTTTTCACCCAGACGTTGCGCGTGTCCTTCCAGGGCTTGAGGAAGGCGATGTGCTTGCCATCCGGAGAGAGCTGGGCGCCGGCGATCTCCGGATTGCCGAAGAAGAGTTCCCGGTCCAGGACCGGCGGCTGCTGGGACTTGGATTGGGGCGCTGCGAGGGCCGGCGGGGCGGCCAGCAGGAGGGCGGTCAGGGGCAGGGCCAAGGAGAGCCTGGTGGGGGACGGCATCGAAACCTCCGGGAGGGGAAGCTTCGAGCCTAGCGGCGCTCCCTTGAAGGACAGCGGCGCAACGGCGAATGGTCGTCCCCGCACGGCGAGTGGGGGAAGGGCGGGGGCGGCCCTCAGCCTTCCAGGTCCTCGAAGAGCGCCAGCTGCACCCCGGCGGCGGGATCCGCCGGATAGGGGAAGTCCCCCGGGAGAGCCCAGGCGTTCTCCGGGACGTAGGGCGGGGGATCCGGGACCTCCGGGGGCATCCAGAGCAGGGCCGGGGGCTCGCCGAGGGTGGCCAGCAGGCCCTCCACGGCGGCGGCGCTGGGGGGGGCGGGCACGCGGAGGCGGGCCAGGGGCGGCGCGTCCAGGAGGGGCTCCAGGGCCGGAGGGAAGAAGGCCCGGGCTTCGAGGGGGGAGGGCTTCCGCGGATCGGCGGCGAAGCCCGGCGAGAAGGCCGCGGGCTCCGGCGGCATGGGCAGCGCGCCGCGCCAGGGCAGGCCCTCGCCCATGGCCTGCCGGCCCAGCCGCAGGCCGGGGGCCGGATCGTCGCAGGCGCCGGCGCGCACCGGCGCCTTCAGCAGGGCCGCGAGCTCCGCCAGGAAGGGGCGCACCAGGGCCGCGGCCTCCTCCCAGTTCCCGCCCGCCAGCATGAACTCCGCGCCGCCCAGGAAGGCCACCCGC
>JBGASS010000328.1:0-3381 GCA_044229555.1 Holophagaceae bacterium | reverse complement strand
CCGGACCGGGGCGCCGAATCCGTCTGCCGGAGCTGCGGCGGCGGCATCGCCTTCGAGGAGGAGCGCGGCCGCCACTGCGGCGCCGCCCCGGTGGGGGAGGCGGGCCCCTGGCTGGTGGAGGGCATCCTCGTCCAGGGCGCGGAGGCGCGCCTGCACCTGCAGGGCCGGTCGGCCTTCATGCCGCGGGTGTAGGTTTGGCGGGCTCGGCCTGATGGACGTCCTTGAAGGCCAGCATCTCCAGCAGTCGCTGCTCCCGGGGATCGTCGAAGCCGCAGGCGGCGTCCCAGCGGGGCGGGTTCTCGTAGGTGCCGAAGAGCATGTCCCACCACGGGAAGTCGCCGTAGTTGTTCTTGTGCTTGCCATGCTCGTGGTGGATGCGGTGCATCTCCGGGCGCTGGAAGAACAAACCCACCCAGCGCGGCGTGCGCACGTTGGTGTGGTAGAAGAACTCCCCCAGCGCCGTGCAGAAGGTGTAGACCGCGCCCGCCTCCAGGCTGAGTCCCAGCAGGGCGTAGACCAGCAGGCTGCCGAGGACGGAGTTCACGATCATCTCGAGGGGGTGTTTGTAGAAGCTGGTGATGACCTCCAGGCGCTGCGGGCTGTGGTGGATCTGGTGGAAGCCCCGCCACAGGAAGTCCACCTCGTGCCGCCAGCGGTGCCACCAGTAGAAGACGAAGGTGGCGATGAAGTAGGCGATGAAGCCGCCCAGGGCCGGCGGGACGTGCCGGGAGAGGTGGAAGAGGGAGGCCGAGGAGAGCCAGCGCTCCCAGGAAACGCCCGCGAGCAGCACCACGCCGAGCTGGACCAGGTTCACGAGGACGATGCGCAGGGGCCAGGTGCGGACCTTCGGGAGCGTCCAGCCGGGCAGCAGGCGTTCCAGCACGATGCAGCCGGCGGCGAAGGCGAGGATGGGGAGAAGCATGGAGGCTCCGGGTGTGGCTGGGATACGGAAGGACCGGACCCGGGTTCAGGGATGGGTGGCGCGGGGCCGCAGGAAGTTCACGGTTCTCAGGCGGTCCCGAGCACGCGGACCTGCTTGATCCTGGCCTCGTTCGCCGCGAAGGGGCCTTCGCCGACGGAGTGGAGCCGGATCTCGGGTCGCATGGCGTCGGGGTACTCGCGCCAGGCCTCCCGGAAGTCGGCGTTGAGGGCCACGAGGCGAGCGGGGATGGCCGCCTCGAAGCGCCGGCGCAGGTCGTCGTCTACGGCGCCTTCCACCTCGAAGTGGAAGCGGGGCCGCACCTGGTGTTCGCCGGATTCGGCGAGCTGGAGGCAGAAGGCGCGGGTGCGCCGGGCGAGGTCGGGCTCGGCGTAGAGGCAGGCCTCCAGGTCCTCGGGGTAGATGTTGGCGCCCATGATGCTGACGGTGTGGTCCCGGCGGCCGAAGACCCAGAGGAAGGGCAGCTGGAGGGGCGCGTAACCCGGGCAGAGGTCCCGCAGGACGAGACCCTGTTCCTTGAGGAGTTCCGCCATGCGGTCGAAGCGGAGAGTGCCGCCCTGGTCGTGGACGTTGTAGCGGAGGCGTGGCGAGAGGACGCCGGGCCGGGTGAGGGTGACGAGCAGCTCCCCTTCCCCGTTCACGTCCACGTGATGCATGAGGGGGTTGTACTGGAAGACCATGGGCAGCCGCGGGTCCTCCCCGAAAAGACGCCGGCGGAAGGCGGGATTCGCGAGAGCGAGGCGGCGGAGGGCCACCGACAGGGGCGTCTCCCCGGCCACGCCGATCTCCAGGTCCGTGGCGCCGTAGCCGCTGTACACGGTGCGGAAGTGCCGCAGCAGGTAGTCGCGCAATCCTTCCGACATGCCCTCGCCGCCCACGAGGGCGTGCAGGCGGTAGTCCGCCAGGGGAAAGCCGCGGGCCTCCGCCTCGTCCAGCAGGTGCTTCATGAAGGGCGGGTAGCCCGTGAGGAGGTAGGGACGATCGGGGCCGAAGAAGGCGAGGGTGTGGAGGAGCTTCCCGATGTCGGGCCCCGTGTTCTTCACCACGCTGACCCGCTGGAGGGCCTGGCCCATGTTCAGACCCGTGGCCCAGGCCCCCAGGGAGAACGCGTTGAGGGTGATCCATGGCTCCGGCCCGAAGAGGTGGCGGGCGAAGTAGCCGATCATGCGGTGGCTGGCCCGGCATTCCGACGTGCTCCGCACCCAGTCGTAGGGCGTCCCCGTGCTGCCGGAAGACTCGTCGATCACCATCTCCCGGCGCGGGAGCCGCCCGGTGAGGCATCGATCCGCGACCGGGTAGGCACGGATGTAGGACGCCTTGTCGGTCTCGGGGATGGACCCCGGAGGCCTGGACGCCACGAAGCGGCCATAGGCCGGCACCTTGCGGCGGGCGCGGTGGAAGGCCTTGCGGGCACGGATCGCCGAGTCCCAGGCGAGGAAAGCCGGGGGCACGTGGCGGAAGGTCCAGACGAAGCCTTCGAAGCGGGCGCAGAGCAGCTTCAGCAGCCAGGTGCGCGGGGCGACGAGGGCGAAGGCGAGGCGGTCGGCGAGGGTGGGGGCAAGGGTGGGGACGGATCGTTCCCTCCCGGGGAGCTTCGCTCGGTTCCCAAGGGCGGGCGTAGCAGAGAGCACGGAAGATTGGATGTTCATGAGCAGTCTCCTGGGCGGGGTTGGGGGATGAAGGGCTGGTGCAGGGAGGGGCCTTCTCAGAACCGGACGGCGACTTTGATCCCCGAGAAGGCGCCAGGGAAGTCGGCCCAGTTGGATTGCGGCGTCTGGTCCTGGAAGAGGAAGGCGAGCCCCGCGTAGGCCATCACCGCGATCCGCTCGCGGAAGAGCCAGCCGAGCTGGAGGCGGCCGCCGTAGCCCACCTTCGACGTGGGGCCGTGGGTCTGGTTGATGAGCAGGACGCCGCCCTGGACCAGGAAGGGGCCCGGCGACCCCCACTCCAGGTGGAGGGACATGTGGCCGTGGTGGCCCTGGGGCGCCTGGCCCGAGGCGACTTCGAGGCTGGGCCTGAAGGCGCTGCCCTCCCGCCACCAGCCGATCTCCAGGCCGGTGCGGCGAAGGGGCGAGAATTTCCTTTCGTACTGATAGCCGCCCGCGCCGCGACCGGTCTGGAAGAGGGCTTCGGACTCCCGTTCGGTGAAGAGGGCGGCGGACCAGCGCAGGGCCGGTGCCCGGGCCATGGACCAGCTGGGGGACGGGGCCTGGGCGGCGAGGGTCCCGCTGGCGACGAAGGTGAGGAACACGGCGGACATGGAGTTCATGGCAGACCCCCGTCAGGGCGCATCGCGCCCGGGCTTGGAACGGGTTGGAATTCAGGCCTTGAAGCTCTCGATCACCGCGTCGAGCACGAACTCGGCGCGGGCCTGCAGCGGGCGCCACGGGATCCAGCGGTCGCGGTACTGGACCACGTGGAAGGCGAGGACGCCGTGGACG
>JBGASS010000327.1:0-3386 GCA_044229555.1 Holophagaceae bacterium | reverse complement strand
GGCATGGAGCCTCCAGATCAACCAAATAAGTATTTAATCAAAAATGAAAGTAAGCAAGCAGAAAAATATGGCCCAGAATGGAGGCATGGGCAAGTCACCCCTCTCCCCCGAACTCATGGCGCGCGTGGCCGAGCGGTTCCGCCTGCTGGGCGATCCCCGGCGCCTGGGCCTGCTGCAGGTCCTGCGGGGCGGCGAGCGCAGCGTCGGCGAGCTGGCGGAGCTGCTGGGTGCGAGCATCCCCAACACCAGCAAGCACCTCAAGCAGCTCGCCCAGGCCGGCCTGGTCCACCGCCGCCCGGAGGGCACGACGGTGTTCTACGCCATCGCGGACCCCTCGGTCTTCGACCTCTGCGACGTGGTCTGCGGGGGGCTGGAGCGGGCGGCCCACGCGGAAGTGAAGCTGCTGCGGCGGCGGTGAGGATCGTCCAGGCGCCGCTCGCGCCCGTAGGGGCCAGGGCAGGAGCGCGGATGTCCGTTCAACAGATGCTTTCGCGCCATGAGCGCACCCTGGCGGCCCTCATGGCACGGCTGGAAGAGATACCCGAGCCCCTGTGGACTTGGCGTCCCGGCCCCGGGGCATGGTGCGCGGCGGAGGTCTATGACCACCTTGACCGCATCGCCCGCCTCTACAGCTTCGCCCAGCTCGAGGCCTGCCTGTCCGGGGAGGGCCGGCCGGGCGGCTCCCGCACGCTCCTGGGCTGGTGCCTGCTGACGGCGCCGTGGCTGGCGGGGGTCTTCCGGCACCGGCGGGACTTTCCTGAAGCCCTGGTCCCAGCCCCCATCTCCAAAGAGGAGGCCCGGCGGAGGCTCGAGGGCCTGCGGGGCCGGGCGCGGGCCGCGGCGCGGAGGGTGCAGCGGGATCCCGGCCGCCTGCGGCGGGAGCACGTGGCCCTGGGTTGGCTCACCGCCGCCCAGTGGTTCGCCTTCGCGGAGATCCACAGCCGGCACCACCTGGAGGGGCAGCTGGGACGGCTGCTGCGGGCCTGGCCCGTCGGGGCCGGGCGGGAGGCCGCGCTGCCCTGAGGTGGCGCGGAAAAACGCGGGCCGCCTTGCGAGGGCCGCTACGCTGAGAGCGTGAGCGCCGCGCTGCCGATCGCGCCGGACTGGGAACCCAGCCTGGAGGAGGCCACCATCACCCACGTGAGGGCCTCCATCACCCGGGGCCTGCAGCGGCGGGCCATGGCCGCCGGGCCGGAGACGTGGAACCAGGCCCTTGAAGGGGTCTCGGCCCCCTGCCGGGCGGTGTTCTCCAGGCCCCTGGGCCTGTTCCAGTGGGTCGAGGTGCCCCTGGTGAACGAGATTGCGCAGGCCTACAACCGCATGACCGGCGGGGAGGACCTGGGCCTGCGGGCGGCCCTGACCGCGGAGGAGCACCTCACCGTGTCCCACCCCTGGCTCCTGAAGCTCCTCTCCGCGGACATGCTGGTCCGCCAGGGCCCGACGATGTTCCACTTCTACCACCGGGGCGGGGTGGTGCGGACGGACGCCCTGGAGCCGGGCCGCGGGATCTTCAGCATCTGGGCCACGGGGCTCTACGAGGGCTGGGCCACCACCGCCATCCCCGCCTGGCTGAAGCGGGCCCTCGAGCTCACCGGCGCCGCCCCGGCCAGCGTCGAGCACCTGCCCCCGCCGCCCGGCAGCCTGCGGCACCGCTACGTGCTGCGCTGGCAGCCTTGAGATCGGACGTCGTCCCGGCGGCGGCTTGCTGGCAGCCTGGGGGGATGGACGCCGCGCCGGAAGCCCCGCCCGCCACCCTCCGGGAACTCTGGGACCGGCCCGCCCGGGATCCCGGCGCGCCGGCCCTGCTGGCGGAGGGTTGCGCCCCCCTGAGCCACGGCGACCTGCGGCGGCAGATCCGGGAGGTGGCGGCCTTCCTGCGCGTCCGGGGGCTGGGGCGCAAGGACCGCGTGGCGGCGGCGCTCCCCAGCGGCCCGGAGGCGGCCCTCGCCTTTCTCGGCGTGTCCGCGGCCTGCGCCTACGCGCCCCTGAACCCCGCCTACCGGGAGCGGGAGCTGGACGCCTTCCTGGCGGACATCGCCCCCCAGGCCCTGCTGGTCCAGGAGGGATCCGGGGGAGTCGCCCGGGCCGTGGCCGCCGCCCGGGGCATTCCGGTGATCGAGCTGCGGCCCCAGGGCGGGGCCGGCGCCGGACGCTTCGGGCTAGCCGCGCAGGATTCCGGCGGTTCCGATCCCGCCGACATGAACGAGGGGGGACCGCCCGGTCGCTTCGCTTCCTCTACGTCCCCCCTCGTGCTCCCCCACGTGGTGTCCGGGCAAAGCCCGGCCACCGCGTCGGATCCCGCCCCTCCTGAACCGGGGGACTTGGCCCTGCTCCTCCACACCTCCGGCACCACGTCGGGGCCCAAGCTGGTGCCCCTGCGCCAGCGGCAGGTCCTGGCCTCCATGGCGAACGTCCAGCGCTCCCTCGCCCTGGGCCCGGCGGACCGCTGCCTCAGCTTCATGCCCGTCTTCCACCTCACGGGCCTGATCACGGCGGTGCTGGCCTCCCTGGGGGCCGGGGGCAGCGCCGTGTGCATCCCCGAATTCTCCAAGGCGGGCTTCTTCCCCTGGCTCGAGGCCTTCCGCCCCACCTGGTATACCGCGGTCCCTGCCATCCACCAGGCCATCGTGGAGCAGGGCCAGTCCCTCGCCGCGGAGGGCGCGCCCACCTCCCTGCGCCTGGTCCGCTCCTCCGCCGCGCCCCTGCCGCCGGCGGTCCTGGCGGCCCTGGAACGCCTCTTCTCGGTGCCGGTGATCGAAGCCTACGGCATGACGGAGACCCACCAGATCGCCAGCAACCCCCTGCCGCCCCTGCCGGCGAAGGCCGGCTCCGTGGGCCGGCCCGCGGGTCCCGAGGTGGCCGTCCTGGCGGACGACGGCACGCGGCTTCCCCCCGGGGGGGCCGGGGAGATCGTGGTGCGCGGCGCCAACGTCTTCGACGGCTACGAGGGCGGCCCGGAGGCCAACGCCGGCGTGTTCCGCGAAGGCTGGTTCCGCACCGGGGACCTGGGCCGCTTCGACGGGGACGGCTACCTGTTCATCCATGGCCGCGCCAAGGACCTCATCAACCGGGGGGGCCAGAAGGTCTCGCCCCACGAGGTGGAGGCGGTCCTGCGGGCCCATCCCGGCGTGCGGGAGGCGGTGGCCTTCCCGGTGCCCCACGGCAGCCTCGGGGAGGCCGTCGCCGCGGCCATCGTGCCGGCGCCGGGCCCACCCCCGGGGGAAGGGGCCCTGCGGCGCTTCCTGGCGGAGCGACTGGCGCCTTTCAAGGTGCCCCTGCGCGTCCTCACCGTTTCCGAAATCCCCAAGGGAGCCACCGGCAAGGTCCAGCGGCACGCCCTGGCGGGAGCGCTGCAGGCGGCGCTGGCCCAGGCTCCCGCCGACGCC
>JBGASS010000326.1:0-3392 GCA_044229555.1 Holophagaceae bacterium | reverse complement strand
CCACCTCGGGCCCGCGGGGAAGCCAGCCGCCCACGGAGGCCCGCAGCTTGGCGGAGGTCTTCCACTCGGGACGGAAGGCGCGGAAGAGGGCGTCGCGCTGCCGCTCCGGGGCCAGGGGTTCGGCCTCGCCGCCCCAGCGCACGTCCCATGCCGTGAGGGCCTCCCCGTCGCCGCGCCAGGCCCAGGCCGGATCGTAGGCGGGCCAGGAGCCGGCCGACTGAGGGACGTGCTTCCAGATGGCGGCGTCCAGGGGGGCGAGGAAGCGCGGCGCGGGGTCCGGCGGATCCAGGGGCAGGAGCTCCGGGGCGGATCCGCCCACGCGTCCGATGGCCCGGGGCGGATGGGCGAAGATCTGCCCCTCGCCGGCGGCGGCGCGCACCCAGGCGCCGCCCTCCAGCCGCCATGCGGTCCACTGGTGGTGGGCGGAGGTCCAGAGCCGGTCCCGGCGCGGAAGCCAGAGCAGGCTGTCGGCGGTCCAGGGAACGAGGAGCTTCGCGCCCGGCAGGTCCCGGCCATCGTCCCAGAGGGCGTCCGGCTGGACGGGCCAGGCTCGCGGGGGCGCGGGCAGAGTCTCCTCGCTCCAGGCCGCGAGGGTGGCTTCAGGAACTTCAGGATCCAGGGGCAGGACCGAGAGCAGCAGGCGATCGGGATGGGCGGGGTCCGCGAGCCCCACCAGGGCGGCGCGTCCGTCCCAGGAGAAGCGGCTCCAGGGACCGCTCTGGACCGACCAGAGCACACGGCCCTCGGGCACTTCCAGGAGGCGCGTCTCGAAGCGGACGGGACCCAGGGCGAGGGTCACCAGCAGGCGATTCGCCTTGCCCGGGGCCAGGCGGGCGGAGGCCAGGGGCGCGTCGAAGCGGTAGCGCCGCCATTCCAGGCCACGCCAGAGGGCCACGAGGCTCGTGCCCCGCGGCCCGTTCAGGGCGAGGCCCTGGTCGGCGAGGTAGGGCGAAGCCGGTTCCCACGGCGCGCCGAAGGCCCCCTCGACGGGCCAGGGTTCCCGCTGGTCGGGATCCTGGGCCCCCGCGAGCCGCGGCGACCAGCCGTCCTCCAGGGGCCATTCCGCCACGGCTTCGAAGCTGTCCATCACCATGGCGACGGGCACGGCGCCGGCAGCGGTGACGCCGCCCTCCCGGAGGGGGCGGAAGCCCACGCCGATGGCGACCAGCAGGAGCATGGCGGCGATGAAGAGCGTGGCGATGAGGTACTTTTGAGGGATCACGGGCGCCGTCAAGGGTGCCACCTTTCCCGACGAAACGGACCTTCGCGTGAAGCAGCGCCTTCCCATCGAGACCGAAGTGAAGCTCCGGATCCCTTCGGTGGAGGCGATGGAGCCCATGCTGCGGGCCCTCGGCTTCCGGGAGGACGTGCCCGCCCAGGAGGAGCGGAGCGTGCTCTGGGACCGCGACGACGAGCTGTTCGCGAAGCAGGCCGCGCTGCGGCTCCGCCGCTACGCGGGCCGGGCCCTGCTCACCTGGAAGGGCCGGAAGACGCCGGACCCGCTCCTGAAGATCCGGCCGGAATGGGAGACCGCCGTGGAGGACCCGGAGGCCCTGGAAGCCATCCTGGCGCAGCTGGGCTACGCTCCCGTCCTCGCCATGGTGAAGCGCCGCGCGGTCTGGAGCCGCGACGAGCTCACCGCCTGCCTGGACGAAACGCCCTTCGGCAGCTTCCTCGAGCTGGAGGGCGAACCGGCGGCGATCCGGCTCGCGATGGAGCACCTGGCGCTGGACGCGGGCCATGTCGAGCCCCGGAGCTACCCCACGCTCTTCCGGTCCGCCTCCGGAAGCTGAGGGCGGGCTGGACCCCGGCCCCGCCGGATCACTCCGTCCTCGACTGGGCGCGCCGCCGCCGCGACAGGCGCCAGAAGAGGCGGAGGTCCTCCAGCACCGGGCGGGCGGCGAGGAAGAGGAGGAAGGCGGCGAGGGGCACCGTGGCCTTGTAGCCCACGCGCTTGAAGCCCACGGCGCCGGCCACCGCGCCCGCGAAGAAGGAGAGCAGGATCAGGCCGTGGAGCCGGATGCGCTCCCGGTTCGTGCCGGTGCGCCGGGCGCCGCCCAGGCTCTCGTCGAGGACGTGGCTCACCTCGATGCCCAGGTCCGTGACGATGCCCGTGAGGTGGGTGGTGCGCACCACGGCGCCGGAGATGTTGGTCACCACCGCGTTGTGCATGCCCATGATCCCGCAGAGCAGCACGGTGGTGACCGGCACCTCGAACTCGTGGCGGAGGCTCAGCTTCGCGCCCAGGAGGCCGAAGACCAGCAGCAGGGCGGCTTCGAGGGTGAGGCTCAGGGCGTAGCGGCTGCGGATGCGCCACCGCCTGCCCAGGGCGATCAGGAAGGTGCAGGTGAAGGCGCCCAGGAAGAAGGCCAGCACCATGGAGGCCGATCCCAGGAATCCGGTCCACTGGCCCAGGGCCAGCTCGTCGGCGGCCGACGACACCGCGCCGGTCATGTGGCTCGTGTAGCGGGCGATGGCGAGGAAGCCGCCGGCGTTCACCGCCCCCGCCACGAAGGCCAGGCTCCAGGCCAGGCTGCGGTTGATGGCGGAGCCCCGGGCCTGGCCTTCGCTCACCAGCAGCTTCTCCTGCAGGGGCAGGGCCTCGATGGCGCGGTCCACACCCTCCTGGAGGCGGTCGAGGCTCTTTCGCGCGAAGCGCCGGGGCAGGCGGCGCAGCACCTTGGCGGAGAACTGGGCCAGGCGGAGGACCCGGAGGGCGGTGGCCTTCATGCCTCCATCATGCCTGGAGGGCCCGCTCCAGATCCCCGATCAGGTCCTCCACGTCCTCCACCCCCACGCTGAGGCGCAGGAGGGAATCGTGGATGCCCAGCCGCTCGCGGTCGGCGGGGGGCACGCTGCCGTGGGTCATGGAGACCGGATGGCAGACCAGGCTCTCCACGCCCCCCAGGGATTCGGCGAGGGCGAAGAGGCGGAAGGCCGCCGCGACGCGCTCCGTGCGGGCGGCGTCGCCGGTGTCGAAGCTGACGATGCCGGAGAAGCCCTTCATCTGCCGCTTCGCCAGCTCGTGCTGCGGGTGCGACTCCAGGCCCGGGTAGTAGACGGCCTTCAGGTCCGTGCGGGCCTCCAGCCACCGCGCGATGCGCAGGGCGCTGGCGTTGTGGCGTTCCATGCGCAGGTGCAGGGTCTTGGTGCCCCGCAGGATGAGCCAGGACTCCATGGGCGAGAGGATGGCGCCGGCGGCGTTCTGGATGAAGTGGAGGCGCTCGTTCAGCTCGGGATCGTTGGTGATCGCCACGCCCCCCACGCTGTCGCTGTGGCCGTTGAGGTATTTCGTCGTGCTGTGGAGCACGAGGTCCGCGCCCAGCTCCAGGGGCCGCTGGTTGAAGGGCGAGGCGAAGGTGTTGTCCACCACCAGCAGGGCGGCGGAGGCC
>JBGASS010000325.1:0-3418 GCA_044229555.1 Holophagaceae bacterium | reverse complement strand
ACCTCGCGGCCTGGGACACGGGGCTGCACGGCTTTCCGACCCTTCGGGAGGAACTGGCATGGCGGCTGGAGAACCGCGCGGAAGCCGCAGCCCGCGTGCCGGCCATGATCGCGGCGGGCGTTCCCGGCGCGCCGGAGCTGGAGGCGCCGCCCCTGCGGCTGCTGATCGGGTCGCGCTTTACGTGGCGGGGCCGGTCCTACGGCGCGCTGCCCTGCTCGCGGGCGGGCTACGCCGCGCTGAACCGGCTGCTCACGGAGCAGGCCCACGGGCAGGAAGGAACACTGCCCCTGGACTGCGCGATCCTGGCGGAAGACCTCCCGGGCCTGGAGCTGCTGCTGAAGGAGGGCGTCTACGGCCTGCTGCTGGGTTCGGCCCGCAACGCCGTGGCCTGCGCCAGGGCCCTGGCGGCGCGGCTGCCCGTGGTGGCGCCCCAGGTGCTGCGCTTCCGCACGCCGGAGGGCCTCGACCTCCATCGCCTGAAGCGCGCCATCCATACGCAAAGCACGGTGACGCGCACGGAGCCGATGTGGGATCCAAGGGACGCCGCGGTGCCGAAGCGCGAATGGGAGTCCCGCTTCCCCGCCGCCGAGCCCGCGGTGGCGCGGGCCACGGCGGAACTGCGGGAGCGCATCGGGGGCTGGGACCTCTCCTGGGGCTCCTGGGTGAGCGCGGGGCCCCTGGGGATTGCGCCCTCGGAGCTGGACGCGGAGCTGGCTGCACGCGTGCGCACAGGGGTCATCGAGCGCTTCGGCGCCTTCAACGGCGCCCTGGAATCCCGCCTCGCCCACGAGCTCGCCCTCATCCACGAGAAGGGCTTCGCCGCCTACTTCCTGCTGGTGGAGGATCTGGTGAAGGCGCTGAAGCACAAGGGCCTGCCCACGCGCATCTGCGGCCGGGGCAGCGGGGCGGCCTCCCTGGTGAGCTACGCCCTGCACCTCAGCAACGTGGATCCCGTGGCCACGAACCTCATGTTCGAGCGCTTCCTCACCAAGGAGCGCGTGGATCCCCCGGACATGGACATCGACTTCGCGTGGGACGAGCGGGACGAGGTCATCGCCGCCGTCTTCGAACGCTACGGCCGGGAGCGCGTGGCCATGGTGGCCAACCACGTCTTCTTCAAGCCCCGCTCGGCCCTGCGCGCCGTGGCCATGGCCCACGGGCGGCCGGAAGTCGAATTGAAGTCCATGGCGAAACGCATCGAGGGCTGGGGCTGGGCGGACGCGGAGCGCAAGGACCTTCCCGCCCTGATGAAGCGGACGTCGGACCGCAAATCCTCGGCCGCGGAAACGGAGGTCTGGACGCGCATCCAGCTGCAGGCCACGCGCCTCGTGGGCCACTTCCACCAGCTCTCCGTCCATCCCGGCGGCACGGTGGTGACCCCCGGGCCCCTGTGGGAGCACGTGGCCTTCCAACCGGCGCCGGCCAAGGTTGGCGTCGCCATCACCCAGTGGGACAAGGACGGCGTGGAGGCCTACGGCCTCGTCAAGATCGACCTCCTGGGCAACCGCAGCCTGGCGGTGATCCGCGACGCCTACGCGGTGCTGGGCGACAAGGTGCCGAAGGACCCCGGCACCCATTCCCGCAACGATCCCGAGACCCAGGCCCTGCTGGCCAAGGGCGACAGCATCGGCGTCTTCTACGTGGAGAGCCCCGCCACCCGCCAGCTCCAGCAGCGGGTGGGCAAGGGCGACTTCGAGACCCTGGTGATCCACTCGAGCCTCATCCGCCCGGCGGCCTACCACTGGGTGGACCGCTACGTGAAGCGCGTGCGCGGCGAGGAGGCCTACGTGCCCAGCCATCCCGTCTTCGCCAACCTGCTGTCCGAAAGCTTCGGCGTCCTCATCTACCAGGAGGACGTCATCAAGGTGGGCGTGGAGCTGGCGGGCTGGAGCCACTTCGAGGCGGACCAGCTGCGCAAGCTCCTGGGCAAGCCCGACTGCGCGCGGAAGCTGCCCAAGTTCGAGGCCCGTTTCCGGGAGGGCTGCGCGGCCATGGGCGTCCCGGCGGCCGTCGTCGAGGAGGCCTGGGACATGACCCGCACCTTCCGGGGCTACTCCTTCTGCAAGCCGCATTCCGCGAGCTACGCCCAGGTGAGCTTTGAGAGCGCCTGGGTGAAGACCCACCATCCGGCGGTCTTCTTCGCCTCCGTCATCACCAACCAGGGCGGCTTCTATCCGGCCATCGCCTACCTGGGCGATGCCCGGCGCCACCGCCTCACGGTGCGGGGCCCCGACGCCAACCGCTCCCTCTGGACGTTCAGCGCCGAGGGGGAGCAGGGCCTGCGGGTGGGCCTCATGCAGGTGAAGGGGGCGCGCAAGGAGGAGGTGGAGAAGCTCCTCGAGGAGCGCGATTCGAACGGACCCTTCGAGACCCTTGAGGAGCTGCTCTCAAGGGTGGACCTCTCCATCACCACCGTGGAGGCCCTGGCCAGCGCCGGCGCCTTCGACCTCTGGGCCCCCGACGGGGACCGCACGCGCCTCGTGTGGACGCGCCTCGGCGGCGTGCCGCCCCACGTCCGGCCGAAGCCCACGGACCTCTTCGACCGGGCGGACCTGGAGCTGGACCTGCTCTCGCTGACCCTGGAGCTGCACCCGGCGGCCCTCTATCGCGTGCGCAAGGGGGGCGGCCCCGACCGCGCCGCGGATTGTGGCGGGAACGGCGCCCAGAAGCCCGGCCGCCGCCTGCGCTTCTGGGCCCTGGTGGTGGCGGAGAAGACCGTCCTCACGGAAAAGGGCGAGCCCATGCAGTTCGTCACCCTGGAGGACGAGACCGGCCTCTGCGAATGCGTGGCCTTCCCCGACACCTTCCGCCGGCGCCGCCGGCCCTACCGGGTAGGCGAGGTGCTGCCGGTGCAGGGCAGGGCCACGCGGCAGGACGGGCTGACGGTGCTGGAGCTGGAGGGGTGATGGAAAGGATCGAGGCCGGTGGACCGGCGCGGGGACCGCCCGTAGCATGGAAAGCATGAGCACCCATACGCGTTTCGAGCGCGCCTTCACCCGTGTCCGCACGTGCCTCCGCCAAAGCCATCCGGCGGTGAAGAACGTCACCTACCACATTCCCTCCAGCGCGGGCGCCACGTTGCGCGTGCTGGTGGGCGTCGTCATGGAGGGCTACGGCGAAGGCAGCTGGCGCCTGGACGCCTGGGACGTGGAGCAGGCCATCAAGGACGCCCTGAACGAAGAGGGCCTGCCGGCCCCCACGGAGACCCTTTGGGCGAAGCCCGAGGACCTGGGTGGGGAGATGGCCCACCGGCATTTCTTCGCGAAGGTGGCGCCCTAGCCGGCAGGGAGGCGCCGTGAGGCTGGTCGTCGTCCTCGCCTGGGCCTGCTTCGGCCTGGAGCTGGTCGTGCTGGCGCTGCTCCTGACGACGCAGCCACGGGGTGACGCGGGCCCTGGATTCCATGGAAGGGAAGGACGC
>JBGASS010000324.1:0-3426 GCA_044229555.1 Holophagaceae bacterium | reverse complement strand
AAACCACGATCCGCCAAGGGCGGGCGGATCATGGTTTGGAACGGTGCCGGTTTGAAGGTCAACCCCGTTACGGCTAGGAGCGATGTATCGACGCCGGCCACCTACCCCCCGATGTGGAACATCTCCACCTTCCGGTTCCGCGCGGTCTCCTCGGTGCGGATCTCCGAAAAGTGATCGTCCCGCCGGGACCACCGCGCCCGCAGCAGGGCCGTCAGGTCCGCGTCCGAGGCCCCGTTGCGCAGGGCGGTCTTGAGGTCGAGGCCGCCGCTGCCGAAGAGGCAGGTGTAGAGCTTGCCCTCGGCGCTGAGGCGGGCGCGGTCGCAGCCGCCGCAGAACGGGGCGGTGACCGACGCGATGACGCCGAATTCGCCCGAGCCGTCGCGGAACGCCCACCGCTCCGCCACGCGGCCCGCCAGCGGCGCCTCCACCGGCTCGATGGCCCACCGCGCGCGGATCGTCGCCAGCACGTCCGCCGCCGGGACGACGGCGTCCAGCTTCCAGCCGTTCAGGGTGCCCACGTCCATGTACTCGATGAAGCGCAGCACGAAGCCGCGGTCCCTGGCGTAGGCCAGCAGGTCCAGGATCTCGTCGTCGTTCACGCCTCGCTGCAGGACGCAGTTCAGCTTGAGGGGCGAAAATCCGGCGGCCCGGGCGGCCTCGAGGCCCTCCAGCACCCGCGGCAGGGGCACGGTGGTGTCGTTGAGGCGGGCGAATTTCGCCGGATCCAGGGTGTCCAGGCTCACAGTGAGGCGATGCAGGCCTGCCGCCTTCAGCGGCGCCGCCAGATCCTTCAGCAGCGCGCCGTTCGTCGTCAGCGCCAGGTCCCGCAGGCCGTCCAAGCGCTGCAGCCGCGCCACCAGGTCCGGCAGTCCGTGGCGCAGCAGGGGCTCGCCGCCGGTGAGGCGGATCTTGTCCACCCCCAGGCCGATGAAGAGCCGCCCCAGCCGCTCCAGCTCCTCGAAGTGGAGGATCTCCCCCTTTTCCAGGAACACGCCGGCCGAATCGTCCGCCCCGAACACTTCCCGGGGCATGCAGTAGCGGCAGCGGAAATTGCAGCGGCCCGTCACCGAGATGCGGAGGGCCTTCAGGGGCCGGCGGCGGGCGTCGAGGAGGGGCATGGGGACAGCATAGGACGGGCGGGTTTGGAACCGGGTCACGGGGAGGAGCCTCCTGATTGTCGGGGATCCGCAGCGTCGTCCTCGGCCTGTTCGTGAAAGAATTCAATCTATGTTGTAGAAGGAATACAGAAGTATTACTTTCAATCCGAGGCTCCCATGCTCCCTTCCCTGAAACCCGTCACCGAGATCAAGCGCCATGCGGGGGAGATCCTGGACCAGCTGCGGGAGGACCGCATCCCGATCCTGATCACCGAGCGGGGGATGGAGGCGGCTGTGCTGCTGGACGTGGGCACCTACCGCGGCATGCTCAAGCGCCTGGAACTGCTGGAGGCGCTTGCGGACGGCGAGCGGGCCTTCCTGGAGGGCCGCAGCAGCGAGCACGGTGACGTGAAAGCACGGATGTCCAAGCGATGGGGGTGAGAGCCCTTCCCATCCTCTGGTCCGCTCCCGCGGAAGCAAGCCTCGAGGGCATCCTCCAATTCATCGCAGCCGAGAACCCCGGGGCCGCCCGCAAGCTCTGGGCCCGCGCCATAGCCGCCGTCGAGCAGGCCGCCCGCTTCCCCGAAATGAACCCGGCCCTGCCGGGCCTGGGCCGCATGTACCGGGAGATTCTGTCGGTGCGTCCCTTCCGCCTCGTCTACCGGCTCGAGGGCAAAAGCCTGCGGGTGATCGCGGTGCTGCGCCAGGAGCAGGACTTCGATCCTGGGCGCTTCGTCGCGGACTGAGGCTTCCACCAGCGCACCGCGGCGGGAGCGTCGACGAGGGCCAGGAGGTCGGGGTGGCTTTCGGGGGCGGAGAGGTCCGGCAGGCTGGGGGCGGACTCGGACCTAGGCTCCGGATTCAACGGCATCGGGGGTGACATGGGGACATCTTAGGAGGTGTCCTCCTTCTCGGCCGGAGCCCTTCATCGGCCGGGAAGTGCCTGGCATTTGGTCGCGCCTTCCCCCGCCTTTCCAGGCAAAATGAAGGTTTGCCCTGGGATCGCCCATGTCTTTCATCACGAAGCTCTTCAACCGCGCGCCGGGCGTGCCGCTGCCTTCCCTGGAGGCGCTGGCGGAGGCGCGGGGCTTTGCCTTGGATCTGCCGGGGCTGGCGGCGCTGATCCCGGACTTCGAGCACCAGGGGCCCGCGGGGCGCGCGGCGTGGGCGGAGGCGGTGCAGGTCTGCGTGGACAAGGGCTGGGGGCTGCCGCCGGTGTGGGAGGAGGCGGTGGAGACCGTCCTGCCGGAGGTGGTGCCCCTGTGGATGGCGCACCGGGACGGACTGAAGTTCTGGCCCTTCGCCGAGGGCCTCGCGAAGCGCGTGCGGGTGGGGGACCGGGCCCTGCCGGAGGCCTGGGCGACCCTCTGGGGGCTCAACCCCGACGAGATCCTGGACCGCGCCCTGGACCGTCTGCGGGAGGCCAGCAAGGCGCCCTTCGAGCGCATGCCCTCGGGCATCTACCGCAGCCCCTACCAGGACGGCGCCGATGCGGCCCGGGTGCTGCTGCCGGAGCTGTGGGAGGCCTTCTTCCCCGGGCAGAACGTCTTCATCGGGCTGCCCAGCCGCGGCGAGTTCTACGTCGCCCCCCAGGTGCTGCTCACGAAGCTGGCGGCGGCGGTGGAGAAGAGCCTGGCGGAGGCGCCGGCGGCGGAGCGCATCCTGGTGACCCTCTTCCAGCGGGTGGAGGGCAAGTACGTGCCCGCCAACCTGCAGGATCCCCATCCCATCGCCCAGCCCCAGCGCCAGTTGCGCCAGACGGATTTCGTGCTGGCCCTGGAGGCCCAGCGGGAAGCGCTGGCGAAGCTCGGCGGGCGCCCCGCCCCCGTGGGCATCCTGCCCCACCCGAAGACGGGCCGCACCTTCACCATCGCCACCTGGAGGGAGGGCGGGACCTGCTTCCTGCCGGAGGCCGACCTGGTGGCCTTCCAGGACGCCGCCGGCGCGCCCCTGGGCATCTGCTGGCGGGCCACCTTCCCCCGGGTGCCGGGCATGCGGGGCGAGGACGTGGACATCTGGGGCCCGCGGCGGCTGCGCTTCGACGTCTTTCCTACCGCCGAGCAGCGCGCGATCTTCGACCAGTTCGCCGACGCCGAGCAGATGGCCGCCTTCCTCCGGGGCGAGAACCCGGCGAAGCCCAAGGCCGCGGCCCCGGCGCCCCCGCCCCCCGGCCAGGGCCCCGCCTCCTCGCCCAAGCCCGCGGGCCTGAAGGACGTGCAGCTCGGCCCCCAGGGCGACTGATGGCGCGGCTTCCCGGGGGCGCCCTCGTCCTCCTGGCGACCTGCGCCTGGACCGCCGCGGCCCAGGCCCCCAAGCCCGCCCCGCCGCC
>JBGASS010000323.1:0-4497 GCA_044229555.1 Holophagaceae bacterium | reverse complement strand
TCGCACCCTGGGGCCCTCCCATGAGCAGCCTCTTCGGCGTGGTGGACCTGGACGGTGCCCCCGTCCTGGTCGAGCACCTCGAGGCCATGGCCCGGGCCCAGCCCTGCGAGGGAAGCAGGTTCACCCAGGCTCCGGGGGGTGGGGCCGGCTTCGGCCACCGCGGCGGGTCGACCTTCCTCCAGGACGGCCGCCTCGCCGTGGCGGCGGGCCGGCTGGACAACCGCGCGGAGCTCCTGCATGACCTCGGTTGGTCCCGGGACGAATCCGTGCCGCCTTCGGAGGCCCAGCTCTTCCTGGAGGCCTATTTCCGCTGGGGCAAGGACTGCCCCGCCCGCCTCGACGGGGACTGGGCCTTCGCCGTCTGGGACGCCAGGACCCGGAACCTCGCCCTCCTCCGGGACCACCACGGCAACACCGCCCTCTACTGGCATGCGGAGGGCCCTCGGCTCGCCTTCGCCTCCAGCCTCGGGGCCCTCCTCGCGCTGCCCTGGGTGCCCCGGCGCCCAGACCTCTTCCGGGTGGCCCAGGTCCTGGCCGCCTGGTTCGGTGATGGCGTGCGGACGGCCTATGAAGCAATCTCCGCCCTTTCCCCCGGTCATGGACTGGAGGCGGAGGGAAGGGCGGTCCGCACCTACCGCCACTGGTTCCCCGAAGCCCTGCCGACCTTCGAGGACCTCGCGGACGAGGCCTACGTCGAAGCCTTCCTCGAGGCCTACCGGGGCGCGGTGCGCCGCCGGCTCGCCGGTGATGGGCCCGTGGGTCTCCTGCTCAGCGGCGGGCTGGACTCGGGTTCCGTGGCGGCATTGGCCGAGCCCTGCCTCCAGGCGGACGGCCGTTCCCTGACGGCTATCACAGCTGTTCCCGGCGAGGCTCCAGTTGGCATCGAGCCCGAGGGGCTGCGCTTCGATGAGGGCCCTACCGCGGCCGCCACGGCCCGGCGGACCGGGGCTGGCCCCCACGTGCTGGTGGCCGGCTCCGGGGCTGGCCTTCTCCGGTCCCTGGACCGGCAGGTGGATCTCCACCTCCAGCCCGGCCACGCCGCCGCGAACTACCCGTGGCTGCTGGCGGCCCTGGAGGAGGCCCGACGGCGCGGCATCCGCATCCTGCTCACGGGGCAGCAGGGGAATGCCACCGTGTCTCACGCGGGGAACGCCTCGCTCGTCTGGCCTGCCCTCCGGCAGGGACGCCTCGGCTTGGCCTGGCGGAGCCTGCGGGGGGCCGAGGCGGGCTGGGCCGCTTCCCTGGAATGGCAGGTGGCCCGCCCCCTGGCGGATCCCATCCGGCGCGCCTTGAGGGCCTCAAGCCGCGGGCCGGAGCCCTGGTCCGCGTATGCGGCCCTGAATCCGGAGCTGGCCCGGGAACTGCGGCTGCGAGAGCGGATGGCGGAGGCCGGCCACGACCCTGCGTTCGAGCGCCCGGCGGCGCGGGCCAACCTGGACCTCCTCGACCCCGGGCGGAACGCGGTCGGGGCGGTCTGGCACGAGCTGGGGGAAGCCTTCGGGATGGAAGTACGCGACCCGACCGCGGACCGGCGGCTGGCGGAATTCTGCCTGCGCTGCCCCGAGCTCCAGTACCGCCGCAAGGGAGAGGCCCGCTGGCTCCTTCGCCGAGCCTTCAAGGACCTCCTTCCGCCGGAGGTGCTCTTCGGCCGCCGGGCGGGGCGCCAGTCCGCCGAGGTGGGCTGGTGGGCCCTCGGGGAGCGGGACGCGATCCGTGCCCGCCTGGACGCGTTGGGCGGGCATCCGCTGGCGGCCCGGTGCCTCGACCTCCCGGGCATGATCCGGGTGCTGGAGGGTCTGGCCCCAGAGAACGCGTGGCAGGCCTACGGGGCGGTGGGCGGCAACCTGGCCCGGGGACTGGCTGTCGGCCCGCTTCCGAGCGGTTTTAGGTTGGTTTGCCCGGCGCTTGTGGCTCATACTCTGGTCAATGAGTTCTGGAGGCCCCACGATGCGCATGGAAGCAGCCGAGCCCATCGGGCGCGGAGCAAGCTCCCCTGGCATCCTCCTGTGCTCACCTCTGAGGACATCCGCCGCGTCACCGGGGACTTCAGCGGCACGTACTTCGACGGAGGCTCCAAGGGCCAGTCGGTGCCGAAGCGTGATCGCTGAGCGGGACCCCGACCTGGGCAACTGGCGGAAATTGCTGGTCCCGACAGCGGGTTGGAGCGTTGGGAACCCCAGGTTCAGGATCTGCTGTTCTCCCAGGTTTCATGACTGCATCCTGGCAGCGGACGGCTCCCCATGGCTGGAATACCACCGGACGGGCGGCGGCTACCTGCTCCGCTATCCAGGGCGCGCGGATTTATCCGCTGCTGATGGCTGTGAAGAACGTCACGGCCGGTGCCTGGGGCCTCGAGCGCCCTCTGCACCGCACGCCGCAACCAGGTCCGTCCCTTTATGGCCCTGAGCTGCCAGGCCTGCTGGTCCTGCATGCGAGCGTGCCGTGGATCTCGGCGGCGCATCGCCTTCGGGGCCCTCCGCCACGGGAAGTCCACCCTGGCGGCGGCCTTCGCCCGGCAGGGGGCGGGCTTCCTCTGCGATGACGGGCTGCTCCTGGACGTCGAGGACAGCGCCATCCGCGCCTACTGCGGACCCGTCCCGCCCTTCGGGGAGGACAGCCGGAGTTCGCACATCCTGCCAGCAAACCCTCGCGCTTCTGTGGACTAAAGGGCACCCTGGGCGCGGGGCCGTCTCCTGGCTGGCGCGGTCCTGCCTCACTGCACCGAGCCCTGTCCCCTCGCCGCCCTCTTCCTGCTGGACGACGATGAGGCCGACACCCGAATCCAGCCGGTCCCTCCCGCCGAGGCGCTGCGGGCCCTCCTGCGCCTCATCACCGTCCTCGACCGCGACGCCCGGGATGTGCTGGCAGCGCACTTCGAGGCCCTCTCCCGGATGGTTCGTCAGGTGGAGGTCCTGCGACTGGCGTATCCGCGACGTTACGAGGCGCTGCCCGGAGTGCTCCGCGCGGTGGCCGCCTGCGTGTCCGGGCCCCGGCGCGGGGCGTGAGCGGCCTCTCCGTCCGCTTCCCGGGGAACGGGTGGCCCCAGGGGCCGTGGCGCCCGGACCCCGGGCCTTCCCCTGAAGCTGCAAATCCTGGGGGGCATCGGCTCGGCACCCTGACCCGCCGGGTCCCGGCGGGGACCTTCCCTCCCGGCATTCTCCCCCGCGGTCCGGGAACCGACCTACCATTCCCTGGACTTCCCCCGCCGGTTCGAGGCTCTGCCTTCCGCCCGGGAGGGGTACCGGGCCACCATGGCCGGGATGGAGGCAGGCGTGGACATGGCATCCAGGAGCGTGGGCCCTCCCCTTGGGCTCGCCCTCGAAACCGGCGGTGGGGTCCTCCCGGACCATCAAGGGAAGGCCGAGGACCTGGAGCGGGAACTCCAGGAGCGGGCGACGGGCCTCCCCCGAACGAACCGCGTCCATGCCGAGTGAGGCGGATTGGAACCTGACGTGGAGGCCCGGATGAGACCGCCGGGCCCCCAGCTTGAAAGGGGGTGCCGGTCCGGAGGCGCCAGTCCTCCTGGCCGTCGCGCGGTTCGGGCCGGGCCCGGGTTCGCGGAGGGAGGGTTGGGGGGAAGGGCTGGGGGTGGACGAGTGGCCAAGGTTGCTGAGCCTTGCCCGGAGGCATGGACTTCTTCCCCAGCTCCGGCGCCGCCTGGAGGATGCCCCCGGCATCTGTCCGCCCCGGAACGTCCAGGTGGACCTGTGGGCCCACCGGGAGTGGATCCGCCAGCGCAACGCAGGGATGGTCGCGGCGCTGGGCGAGATCCTGGCGGTCCTGGAGGGGCAGGGGATCCCGGCGCTGCCCTTCAAGGGCCCCATGCTGGCCCTGCAGGCCTACGGCGACTTCGCCGCCCGGGAATTTGCCGACCTGGACCTCCTGCTCCGCCCCAGTGACGTCGCCGCGGCCCGCGCCGCCCTCCGAGACCCGGGCTACCTGCCCGAGCACGCCTTAGCCCCCGCCCAGGAGGCGGCCATGCTCCGGGCGCGAACCCAGTACCACGTCCTGCTGGTCCATCCGGCCCGCGCCATCGCCGTGGAACTGCACTGGAAGTCGGACCCCGACCATCCGGTGGAGGACGGCACGGCCGCCTGGTGGGAGGCTCGGCCGAGGGTCGGGTTCGGGGACCGGCAGGTGCGCGCCTTCACGCCCTCGGAACTCTTACTGCTGCTCTGCATCCACGGCAGCAAGCACCACTGGAGCCGCCTGGCGTGGCTCGCGGACGTGGCGGCGCTGCTGGGGCAGGAGCCGGGCTTCGACTGGCCCTGGATCCGCGCCCGCGCGGCGGAATTGGGCGCATCCCGGCGGCTGGCGCTCGGCCTGGACCTGGCCGCCGGCCTGCTGGAGGCGCCCCTGCCCGCCGACGTCGCCCGCTGGGCGGCCCATGCCCCCGCCGTACGCCGGCAGGCCGAGCGCATCATCGCCCACCTCTTCGATCCCGGGCCCTGGATGCCCGGCCCCTGGACGCGCCTACGCTTGGACCTCGCCCAGCGC
>JBGASS010000322.1:0-3475 GCA_044229555.1 Holophagaceae bacterium | reverse complement strand
TCGTGACGGGCTCCAACGGCAAGACCACCTCCGTGCGCCTCCTGGCCGCCATGGGCGCGGCCCACGGCTGGAAGGTGGGCCACACCTGCACCGACGGGATCTACGTGGGCGGCGAACTCCTGGAGGCCGGCGACTTCTCCGGCCCCGGCGGTGCGCGGGCAGTGCTCCGGGATGCCCGCGTCGAGGCCGCCATCCTGGAGACCGCCCGGGGCGGCCTATTGCGGCGGGGCCTGGCGGTGCAGCGCGCGGACGTGGCCCTGGTGACCAACGTGAGCCCGGACCACTTCGGGGAGTACGGGATCCATACCCTGGCGGACCTGGCGGACGCCAAGCTCGTGGTGGCGCGGGCTCTGGGGCCGACGGGCCTGCTGGTGCTCAACGCCGATGATCCCGTCCTGGCCGCCCGGGGCGAGGCCCTTCCCGGACACCTGGGCTGGTTCTCCCTGGACGCAGGACATCCCCGCCTCGTGGCCCACCGCAGTGGCGGCGGCGCCACCTGCGGCCTGCGGGAGGGCCGCTTCATCCTGCACGGGCAGGGGGTCGAGCATGATCTGGGCGAGGGCGTGGCCATGCCCCTCGCCGTTGGCGGCCGTGCCGCCTACAACCTCGCCAACATCGCCGGCGCCGCCCTGGCGGCGGCGGGCCTGGGCATCCCTCCCGCGATCATCGCCGCCGTCCTCGCCACCTTCGGCGCCGCCCGCAGCGACAATCCGGGGCGGCTGGAGCTCTGGCGCTTCGGCGGCATCACGGTGTTCATGGACTATGCCCACAACCCAGAAGGCCTGGAAGGCCTGATGAAAGTGGCGGTCGCCGCCCGGGGGAACGGACGCCTGGGGCTGCTCCTCGGCCAGGCGGGGAACCGGGAGGATTCGGCCATCCGGGCCCTGGCGGCAACGGCGGCGGGCTTCGGCCCTGACCTGGTGGTGCTGAAAGACCTCGCGGGCTACCTGCGCGGCCGCGCCTCCGGAGAGGTACCGGCCCTCCTCCGCGACGAGCTGCGCCTGCGCGGCCTGCCGGAGGCGAGGCTCCGCACGGTGCTGCCGGAAGTGGAGGCTGCCCTGGCCCTCTTCGCCTGGGCGAAAGCCGGAGACGTCCTCGTGCTTCCTGTCCACGGAGTGAAGGCCCGGCACGAGCTGAGTGCGAGGCTGGACCGGCTCGATTCCCGAGGCTGGACGACCGGTGATTCGGTCACGCCCTGAGGCCGGCCTCAGCCCTTCCGCACCAGGCCCTGGGGTTTCAGCTTCACGAGGCCCGTGGGGTGGGCGGCGCCCTCCTCGGGATCCATGCCCGCGGCCCTCAGCCTCGCGCGGTAGGCCTCCAGCAGGCCCTCCATCTCCCGCTGCATCTCGTGCATGCGGTCCCGGAGGTTCATGACCACCTCCACGCCGGCGATGTTCACGCCGAGGTCCCGGGTGAGGTTGAGGATGAATTCCAGCCGTTCCAGGTCCTCGTCGCTGTAGAGCCGGGTCTTGCCTTCGGTGCGGCTGGGCCGCAGCAGGCCCTCCCGTTCGTACATGCGCAGGGTCTGGGGATGGATCTCGTAGCGGGTGGACACGACGCCGATCATGTAGAGCCCGGCCTTGGGATCGCGCCTCATGGCTGCCTCCATGCGTCTTCGCGGATCTTCCCGTCATTGAGCTCGCCCAGCTCCCGCAGCAGCTCCTTGCTGCGCTCGTCCTGGACCTGGGGCGTGACCACCTTCACCTCGGCGAAGAGGTCGCCCCGCTGGGCGGACTTCGGCAGCGGCATGCCCTTCTCCTTCAGCCGGAGCTTGGCGCCGGTCTGGGTGCCGGGAGGGACCTTGATGGTGGAACTGCCTTCGGGGGTGGGGACGTCCACCTTGGCGCCGAGGGCCGCCTCCGAAAAGCTCACCGGCAGGGTGAGGTAGAGGTTTGGGCCCCGGCGTTCGAAGCGGGGGTCCTTCTCGACCTCGATCTGCAGGAAGAGGTCCCCGGGCCCGCCGCCCCGCCGCCCCGCTTCCCCCTTGCCGGCGATGCGGAGCCGCTGCCCCTCCTCGATGCCTTGAGGGATGTTGACGGTGATGGTGTCCTGTTTCGGGTTGCGGCCGCGGCCCTGGCAGTCGGAGCAGACGGGACCCTTCTTTCCGGCGCCGCCGCAAGCTTCGCAGGGCTCCTTCTGGCGGAAGAAGCCCGAACCCCGTTCCACCTGGCCCTTGCCGTGGCAGGCGCGGCAGGCGGCCTTCTCGCCGGGGCCTTCGCCGCTGCCATGGCAGGTGAGGCAGGTCTCCGTGCGGTGCACGGCGAAGGAGAGGCGCGTGCCCTTGAAGGCGTCCTGGAAGGAGATGCGGACAAGCCGCTGGAGGTCCTCGCCCCGCTCGGGCCCGCGGCGGCGCGGCGCGCCCTGGCCCCCCATGAAGGAGCCGAAGAGGTCCCCGAACTCGAAGCCCGCGAACCCTTCGGAGGCCGGCGCGTGCTGGGGCCCCGCGGGGTCGCCGTACTGGTCGTAGTTGCGCCGCTTCTCTGGATCGGAAAGCACGTCGTTGGCGACGGAGATCTCCTTGAAGCGGGTCTCCGAGGCGGCATCGCCCTGGTTCAGGTCGGGATGGTGCTTGCGGGCGAGCTTCTTGTAAGCCTTCTTGACGTCCTCGGCGGAGGCGCTGCGGGAAACCCCCAGGATCTTGTAGTAGTCGGGGTGGGCCATGAGGGCACTTTAACAAACTTGCGCGGGAAACACTCAGATCCCGCGGGGATGGAAAAAAGGCCGGGAGCGCTCCCGGCCTTTTCCACGGGGCGTGTCAGCTCACCACTTCGGCGTCGATGACATCGTCTTCCTTCTTCTTGGCATCGCCGGAGGGGGCGGGAGCGGCCTGGCCGTCCGGGGCCGGCGCCTGCTGGTACATCTTCTCGGCCATCTTGTGGGAGGCGGCGTTCAGGCCTTCCAGGGCCTTCTTGATGCGGTCGCCCTCCAAACTGCCCAGGGCCGCCTTGCCTTCGGCGACGGCCTCCTCCAGAGCCTTCTTGTCCTCGGCGGAGAGCTTGTCGCCGCTGTCCTTGAGGAGCTTTTCCACCTGGTAGATGGTCTGGTCCAGGTGGTTCTTGTCCTCGAGGAGGGACTTGCGCTGCTCGTCCTCGGCCTTGTGGCTCTCGGCGTCCTTGATCTTGGCGTCGATATCGTCCTTGGAGAGGCCCGTGCTGCCGGTCAGCGTGATGCTGGCGTCCTTGCCGGTGCCCTTGTCCTTGGCGGTGACGTGCACGATGCCGTTGGCGTCGATGTCGAAGACCACCTCGATCTGCGGGATGCCGCGGGGGGCCGGAGGGATGTCGCCCAGGTGGAACTTGCCCAGGAGCTTGTTGCCGTCCACGATCTGGCGCTCGCCCTGGAAGACCTCGATGTCCACGCCGGGCTGGTTGTCCACCGCCGTGGTGTAGATCTCGGACTTGCGGGTGGGGATGGTGGTGTTGCGGGGGATGATGACGCTCATCTGGCCGCCGTTGGCGTTGATGCCGAGGGAGAG
>JBGASS010000321.1:0-3478 GCA_044229555.1 Holophagaceae bacterium | reverse complement strand
GGCCCTGAAGCCCGTCATCACCGCCACCCAGATGCTGGAGAGCATGATCGAGAACCCCTCGCCCACCCGGGCGGAGGCCAGTGACGTCGCCAACGCCATCTGGGACGGCACGGACGCGGTGATGCTCAGCGCCGAGAGCGCCGCCGGCGCCTATCCGGTGGAGGCGGTGCAGTGGCTGGCCCGCATCGCCGCGGAGGCCGACGCCCACGTGCCCGGCATGGCCTACCGCCGGGACATCGGGGAGATGGCCAAGGGCCGCACGGACATCTCGGTGGCCTTCGCCGCCTGCCGCGCCGCCGAGGATCTCGGCGCCCGGTGGATCGTGGCCTTCACCGAAGGGGGCGGCAGCGCCCGCATGGTGAGCCGCCTGGCGGGGCAGACGCCGGTGCTCGGCGCCACCACCGACGAGGCCACCGCCCGGCGCATGGCCCTGCTGCGGGGCGTGACCTCGCTGATCATCCCGCGGGTCCAGAGCACCGACGACATGGTGGAGGCCGTGCGGGAGCTGCTCCTGGCCAAGCACGAGCTCATGGCCGGGGACCACGTGGTCATGACCATGGGCCTGCCCCTCTGGAAGAGCGGCAGCACCAACACCATGAAGGTGATGACGTTCTGACATGAAGTGGATCCTCAACCTCGTCTTCACCACCCTCGGCGGCTGGCTGGGCTGGTGGCTCGGCGACTTCGTCGGCCTCACCACGGCGGTGGTGGCGTCCATGGTGGGGACGGGGGCTGGGCTGTGGGTGGGGAGCAAGATCTATCGGGAGCACTACGAGGGGTGAGGGAGGTTGGGCCCTTCACCTCGTGCTTGGCCAGGCCATGGTCAGAGTCTTAGGAAAACCAGGTCCTGGCATACCCATCCTTGTGGCCGGAGATGAACCTGGTTCATGGTCCTGGCGCGCTCCCGCTTGCCTGCACCCTTCCAGATCATGGTTCGCCAAGGGCGGGCGAACCATGATCTGGAAGGGTGCCTTGTGGAAGGTCAAGGGCGTGAAATAGCGCGTCGGACCAGAAGGGAAGTTGACCTTGAAGTTGACCTTGAAAAGGCGACCTTGCTGGGCGTGATCCGCCTTTCGGATCACGCCCAGCAAGGCCGCAACGCGAGCGCAGCGAGCCAGGACGGGACTCGAATCAGGCCGGGAGGAACCTGACAGATCGGACCCGCACGCCAGGTCAACCCAGGTCCATCACCGCAGCTTCCAATCCCCCAACGCCTCCAGCAACGCGCCCAACTGCTCCCCGCTCGTCGTATGGAACTTGCTCACCAGCTTCCATCCCTGGGCCACCTTCTGGTACCGGTGCAGCCAGAGAAACGGCCCTTCCCACGCGGCTTCCGGCCCGCTCCGGGTCCGCACCAGGAAGGCCACGGTGGTCCAGGGCCCGCGGCTGAGGACCCGGCGGCCCAGCTCTTCCAGGGCGGATTCCTCGTCGTGCTCGAGGACCAGGTCGTCGATGTCGGGGATGATCATGGGTCGATCTTCCCACCGTCCCAGGGCCGGAGGCGGGGAATCCAGCGGGGCACGGCGGCCTTGTACCGGTCGTAGGGCTCGCCGAATCGGGAAGCCAGGGCGGGCTCTTCGTAGAGCAGGACGAAGAGGGAAAAGCCCGTGAAGACCGCGAAGCCGTAGACCAGGAGGCGGCCGGACTCCAGGAAGAGGGCGAGGCCCAGGAGGGCGGCGAGCACCCCGCAGTACATGGGATTGCGCACGAAGCGGTAGAGCCCCGTCACCACCAGCTCCTTGGGCGGATCGAGGGGGGCCGGCGTGCCCAGCGCCCGGGTGAAGTCGAGGAGGCAGCGAAGGTAGATGGCCGCCCCGAAGGCCATCAGGGGCAGGCCCGCGAAGCGCCCGGCGCCGAGGCCCAGGACCCCGCGATCCGGCGAGAACCAGGCCAGGGGCATCCACACCACGACGCTGCAAGGCATCAGCACCGTGAAGAGCAGGCTCTTGAGGAGGAGCCAGGCTCCCGTCTTCCCGTCCATGGCGGAAGGGTCGCATTCCGTTCATCTCCGCGCCAGTCCTCCGGGTCCCCGACACCGGCCCGATATGCTGGACCCATGCGCATCGAATGCATCGCCATCGGCACCGAGCTGCTCACCACCCGCCGCCTGGACACCAACTCGGTGTGGATCGCCGAGCGCCTCGCGGAGCTGGGCCTGGCCCTCCACCGCAAGACCGCCGTCGGCGACGAGCGCGCCGACCTGAAGGCACTGGTCGAAGAGGCCCTGCGCCGCAGCGACGTGATCCTATGCACCGGCGGCCTGGGTCCCACCTTCGACGACTTCACCAAGGAGGTCTTCGCCGAGGCGATCGGATCCGAGCTGCAGGAGGACGCCCAGTGCCGCGCGGAGCTGGAGGCCTGGTACGCCGCCCGCGGCCGCGTGCCCACCGCCAACAACTACAAGCAGGTGCAGATCCCCGTCGGCGCCGAAGCCCTGCGCAACCCCCTGGGCTCGGCGCCGGGCGTCTGGTGGCAGGATCCTGCGGGCTTCCCGGGCCGGCGCATCGTCCTCATGCCCGGCGTGCCCAGGGAGATGAAGCGCATGTGGACGGACCACGTGCACCCCCGCCTCGCGGCCCTCGCCGGAGCCCCGGTGCACACCCTGCGCATGGTGGTGGGCGGCGTGCCGGAGAGCACCCTCGACGAGCGCACGGGGCCGGTGCGAACGAAGCACGCCGATCTGGAATGGACCATCCTGGCCTCCCTCACCCATGTCGAGTTCATCGTGCGCAGCGGCGACGCGGCCGCCCTCGAAGCCGCCTGGGCGGATCTCGCCGCCGAGCTGGGCCCTGACCTGGTCTGCACCGGGGACGGGGACCTGGAATCGACGGTGCTGAATCTGCTCAAAAGGAGAGGCGAGACCCTCGCCGTCGCCGAAAGCATGAGCGGCGGCCTGCTGGCCTCGCGCCTCACCGCGATCCCCGGCGCCAGCGAAGCCTTCCTCGGCGGCGCGGTGGCCTATTCGGCGGGCGCGAAGACGCGGCTTGCTGGCGTCGATCCCGCGGTGATCCAAGCCCACGGCACGATCTCCGAGACGACCACGGAAGCGCTGGCCGCCGGCATCCGGGCGCAGCTCGGGACGACCTGGGGCCTCGCCATCACCGGCAATGCCGGACCAGCTGTGGATGCCCTGGGCGACGTGGAGCGCGCCAATCCCGTGGGCACCTGCATTCTCGCCCTCGCGGGACCGGACGGCGTGAAATCCAGGCGCCTCGTGGTGCCCGGCGAGCGCCCGGACGTGCAGCTGCGGGCCGTGGGCTGGAGCCTGGACTGGCTGCGGCGGAAGCTGGGCTGATCCCCGCGCCGGATTAAGGCCGGGGCCGGCTCACCGGTACGGGTGGGGCTTTCCATCGGAGGCCCGCGCCCGGGGGATCGACTCCCGCCGCGAGAGGGTGCTGAGGTACCAGACCCAGCCTTCCCGCTCGAGATGGATCAGGTACCCGCTGTAGAACGGCTTCGCGGGCAGCTTGCCGGCGCG